>NZ_JAUDEN010000070.1:0-1405 GCF_030373775.1 Bacteroides gallinaceum
GAAAAAGGCAAAATATGGTCAGTATCTACATGACGATTCGGGAGAAGCCATTAACCGAGCTCCTCCATCCATAAGATTTACAGATTTCAGGCAGCCTGTATCTGTCTGTTCTTCACCTTTTCTGCCATCAAGACTGCATTCGAAGTATGTATGCCGAAGAAAATCCAAAGGATTTCGGTCTTCCTGTTCCTTGCCCTGACCTTTGCCAGTGAGTAGTGTTGCTTGTGTGTGCCGAAGCTCCCTTCCAGACGCGTAGCCCGTTCCCTGCTGAGTTCCGAACGTAGTATCCGTCGCAGCTCCTCATCCTTGGCTGCCCGTCCCTTACGGACGAAGGAGGTGGCAATCCCCTTTTCCGTACAGAACTTCCGGTTCGCGTTGCTGGCATAAATGGAGTCGGCGGCAACGGCTGTCACCTTCCTGCGCATGAGCCTCTGTTGGAGGTTGATGCATTCCTTCAGACGTATACCTTCATTGAAGGCATCAAAGGAAAGGTGTTCGATGAAGGAGATTCCGTCTACCTGTATATTGTTCACCTTGGCTCCGAACTCGACCGGCTTGGTTTCCTTCCCACGCACGATGGGGCGTACATAGTGGCGGTCTATACTGACAATACGGTCACGGACATCCTTCCTGCCGGCAAACAGCTGCTTCTGCTGCTTGAATGCCTTCCTTATGACTGACAGACGCCGGTGGTAGTCTGACGTATGTTCAAGCTGTCCTTTATGGTCGGCATGGAGACGGCCGGTCTGATACAGCAGCTTCTCCAGCAGGTTGAGCAGCCGCCTTTTCAACATCCGGCTGCGTGAGGCCTTACGTCTGCGCTTCCTGCTGTACGCAAGATATGCACGGCTCACGTCACCCCATTTGTTCCTCGGACGGCGGACACCAAGTATCCGACAATCCTCGCAGAGATGACGGTGAAGCCATTCCACACTTTCCCAAAGCAGTTTCAGGTCAGTGGGATGACGCATGTAGCTTTCATAGCAGGTGGCATCGGTCATACAGACGTGAAGGTTTTCCAGATAGGGACGCCAGTGTTCAGCAAGTATGCACTGGAAGGCATCCATATCCAGCTTTTCGGCCAGTTCCTGACGGATTGCACTTACTATCTTGTAGTTGGTGACCGGATGGGACGGATCGATTAATATACCACAGAAGAGCTGGAAGTGGATGTTCCCGTTCAGATGTTCTATCAGATGACGATCGGACAGGCCGGTATAGGACTTCAGAACCATCAGGGCTATCTTGCCGGTGGCAGAAAAATAACCTTTCCGTCCTAAAGGGGAATCCTTCAGTCCCATCTTCCGGGCGATAGAGGAGAAAGGAAACAGCGAATGGATGCGTCCCAATTCACTGCTTTCAAAACTTTTCTGATAATTTTTCAGAATATCGAACTCTGTAAAGC
>NZ_JAUDEN010000071.1:0-1272 GCF_030373775.1 Bacteroides gallinaceum
GAGTCGACTTCAAATATCGGACAGGTATATTATTGCAACGACGAGTTTCTGAACCATTCCGCCGTCAACCCGGCTTTCAGCCTGCTGGCGTCGGTCAGCAAAACCAAAGACTATGCAGAACAGTTCAATTACTTCGGAGAAGCAGAACGCGATTCACTGTTCAACGGACTGTATCCGGTCAAAGGTGAAAACACGGCGGAACTGCTCAAAACCAAACGCCCCAACATACTGATCATACTGATGGAAGGGTTCGGAGGAGCAATGGTGGAATCGCTGGGAGGAGTGAAAGGCGCCAGTCCGAACATCGACCAGCTTTCCAAGGAAGGAATCTGGTTTTCCCGATGCTACGCAAACAGTTTCCGGACAGACAGAGGCACTATCTGTACGTTCAGCGGATACCAAAGCTTCCCGGATCTGTCTGTCATGAAAATACCAGCAAAAAGCCGCACGCTTCCTTCCATTGCCGAAAAGTTGGCGAAGGAAGGCTACCGCACGGATTTTCTGTATGGAGGCGACATCAACTTTACCAACATGAAAAGCTACCTGCTGGGAAGCGGCTACCAGCATCTGACGGCTGACATCGATTTTCCGTCCAGCCAGCGGCAAAATGCTTGGGGAGTAAACGACGACATCACATTCGATTATCTGTATGACCAGCTCATCGGACGCAAGGAATCTCCCTGGCACACGGCATTCCTCACCCTGAGCAGCCACGAACCGTTTGAGGTGCCTTTTCACAAGCTGGAAGAAGCACGTCCGAACGCATTCGCTTTCACCGATGACTGTCTGGGGAGGTTTGTTGAACGCATCCGCAAAACTCCGGTATGGGACAACCTGCTGATAGTCTGCCTGCCCGATCATGGCTTCTATTATCCGGAAGAAGGACATCCGCAGGACGAACGTATTCACCGCATCCCGATGCTCTGGCTGGGGGGTGCGATAAAGCAGCCGATGGTTGTAAACAAGATCATGAACCAGACAGACATGGCCGCCACATTGCTGGCTCAAATGGGAATCAGCCACGAAGAATTCAGTTTCAGCCGGAACGTGCTGGGAGAAGAATACACCTATCCTTTTGCCTACTGGACTTTCGGAGGAGGGTTTGCCTTTGCGGACAGTACGGGAGTCACGCTATTCGACGTGAATGCCGACCGCCCGATACTGGAGCGTCCGGCAGCCGACAAGAACCGTATACTCCGCGGCAAGGCAATACTGCAAAGCTCGTACGATGACTTGGGGGCAAGATAAAAAGAAAGACAAAGGCACAGAGAA
>NZ_JAUDEN010000072.1:0-1090 GCF_030373775.1 Bacteroides gallinaceum
TATGAATGTCCGCAAATATCCAATTAGTAAATTCGATGTTTAAACTCAGCTCTATAAGTGCAAGCACAGAGTTCCAACCTCTCAAAGAGCCTAAAACCGAAATACCTTCGGTTGAACTTGTAGCAGAATTCGTTAAGGTAGAGTTGCAGGAATTCCGCCTTTATGTCATGGTAGGTGTCAAGGATGCTCCTCTTGGCGTTGCTGATGGCGATATGTACCCAAGGTAGAACCTTTCCGACTTTTTTCTTGTCATCCATGACAACGGCCTTGTGGGAAGCCACTGCCCCGTCCTTTTCAAGGGATGCGTATGTGCTGGAACCGTCCGTAGTGGCATTTGCCTTCCCGTCTGTCGCCTGTTTTATCCTGGGAGTTTCGGTGGAAGCCTTCAAATCGTCTATTACCTCCATCTTTATGTGTCCCACGATTTTAGGGGTACTCCGCTTCTTATCGGAAGGAGTGTCCGGGAAACTGCTTTCAGCCATGACAAGGACGGATGTCTTGCGCTGGCTTCCACGTCCACGTTTGAGCGGGCAGTTTTTCTGAGCCTCAGGCGTCTCGGTGGAGAAGAACCCTTCGTCTATCTCCACATCTCCATGAAGATTATAGCGTGCGTCACGCTTGCCCATCACGTCACGAAGCTTGTGCACCATTTCCCATACGGGCTGGTAACGCTTGCGCCCCAGTTGGCGTTGGATTTCCTTGGAGGATATGGCACGTCTGGTCGCCGTCAGAAGGTACATGGCGGCGAACCAGTCGCGGATGGGCAGGTTGCTTCCCTGCATCACAGTACCGGAACGCAAGGTCATCTCATGCTTACAGTCCATGCAGGTCCAAGAACGGTGGCTCGGATTCCAACTCAAACGCAAACCGCCGCAGCGGCTACAGAAAAGATCGTGGCGTTCACGGAAACGACGGAGAGCCTCCTCGCAGGAGCTTTCGTCAGGATATTGACGGTAGAAGTCAAGCAGATTCATTGTGTTTCCTTTCAATTGTTTTACAGGGAGTGCCTGCAAATTCTGTTCCTATGCCTGCATTGGCATCTCATAGCCTGTTTAAACTTTGCTAATTTGGACGTTTGCGGACATTCATA
>NZ_JAUDEN010000073.1:0-1035 GCF_030373775.1 Bacteroides gallinaceum
GCCTCAGAACAGCGGCTTGCCGTCCAATATCCTGTCGTAGCGGTAGAGCGCTTCCAGAAAATAATAGTCGGCATAAGTCAGCGGAACGTCTATCTCCCCGTTCTGAGGAATCGCGCCCGTGCTGTGCATCAGAATAAAGTTGCCGTTCTTGCCCAGTTCGGCACGATACCGGGGGCTGCCCAGCGAGTGAAGGATCGCCTTGGCGCCTTCCAGATACTTCTTCGCGAGCTTGCCTTCGCTGTACGTGCTCAGTTCAAGCAGCGCGGAAGCGGTGCAGGCGGCGGCAGAAGCGTCGCGGTAGTTCAGCACCACATTGTTCGCGTTCGAGCGCACGCCCGGAACGTAGCCCGGCTGGTTCGCGTTGAAGTCCCACCACGCAACCTTGTCGGACGGCAGGTTCGGATGGTCCAGATAGAAGTCTGCCATGCGCTGGGCCGTGGTCAGGAAAGAAGGATCCTTCGTTTCGCGGTAGCACATCGTGAAGCCGTAGATGCCCCACGCCTGTCCGCGAGACCATGCAGAATTGTCGGAATATCCCTGCGAGGTTTCACCCTTGATGGGCTTGCCCGTTTCCTTATCGTAATATACGATGTGGAAGCAGCTGTAGTCGTCGCGTACCTGGTTCATCATTGTATGCCTGGCGTGCGAAACGGCGATGTCACGGAACGAAGGGTCGCCCGTAGCCCGCGATGCGCAGAACAGCAGCTCAAGGTTCATCATGTTGTCGATTATGACGGGGAAGTCGTACACCTTGTCGCCGTGCCAAGAGCGGAAGCCGTTCCACGACTGGATTACGCCGGCCTTCTCGCGGTAGCGCGTGCAGAGCGAGCGGGCTGACTCCACCAGTATGTCACGGTAGGAGCGCTGAGGCGAAAAGCGGTTGGCGTTGCCGTAGCTGCAATACATCATGAAGCCGATGTCGTGGTTGTCCGTGAACGACTTGACAGGCTCCATCTTGCGCGTGTAAACCAAAGCCGAATCCTGAAGAGCCTTGTCGCCCAGATACTCGGACAGATACCACAAAGAGCCCGGAAA
>NZ_JAUDEN010000074.1:0-1033 GCF_030373775.1 Bacteroides gallinaceum
AAAGAAATACAGAAAGAATCAAATAATTAAGGCAATGAAAGGACTTTGTTTGACAATCATTTTTGGAACTTTGAGCGCGATTTGTAGTATCTGTAAAGCGCAGGAAGTGAAAATCGACTTTAACTTGACGTATGACAAGTCGAAAAACGAGATGACTTTGACTGTTTCCAATATGGGGGATAATGATGTTTTTCTGATTAATCAAGATCGGGGTACTTCTGCCGGCAGTCATATTTTTTTGTATTATAAAACATTTGATGGCATTTCTGCTTCAAGAACTTTGCCGTTGATGGATTATGATTCGCAAAATAGAAGGTGGATTCCATTGAAAGAATTGCCGGCCGGGCAACAGTTCATACAGGTATATAATTTGACTCAGGCACTTGCGTGGAATGCAAGAAAAGCTCAGGTCTTTTTGGCGGTAGCTTATAGGAAGGACAATCGTTTTGAATCGGAACATTTACATAAGGAATTTGTTTTCTAGCTGTTTAGTTGTGCATAAGATTGGAAAATTATTTTATTTTGCGGAGCGGTGAAATGCCGCTCCTGCTTCTCTGTCTGCTGGCATGTTTCCATCGGGATGTTCCGGTAGACATGTCTTCCTTGTGGCGGACGGGAGCGGCTGTATCCGTCTATCTTGCTGTCCGGCTGTATCTGGAGCTGGATTGCTGAAGTACTGGAACCGGTGAAAATATGACTTTGGGTATCAGATGCAACGGCAATCAGTCACAAATGCAGCTATACTTCACGAGATTATCTCTTTCCCAATGAATAATTTGCAACGATGGAAGGCAAAAATCCGATAACGGATATTGTCTTTTCCAAGAATTGTTATACCTTTACATCAGAAGAGTTATTTGACAGCACCGCAAATCGCTGAAATTGGCACGGTTGCCAAATCGTTACCTCTGATTCTCAAATACTCCGCTAAACGTTTATTCTTCAATCGGTTGTATCTAACTGATGAAAATCTTAGAAACTGTTTTGAATTTATCGTGTGCTGATTTGGGATGAGTTTTTGAGGCATTTCCGT
>NZ_JAUDEN010000075.1:0-1019 GCF_030373775.1 Bacteroides gallinaceum
TATTGCTGTCCGATAAAAATATAGCAAACGAATAAAAATAGGGCTGACTTCATTTGCGATGTCAGCCCATTTTCGTTAGATTTCTGTCGCCAAACAAAATCAATCCAACTATGGGCAAAAGTATACATTTTAGCGGACAGCCGCTCTATGGTCAGGTAATAAAATTATTGGATAAGTCAACAATCCTTCGTTTTAGTCGTAAACATGGTGGCGAACACTACATAAAACGTTTTGATTGCTGGACTCATCTTGTTGTTATGCTTTATGCGGTCATCATGCGTTTTGATTCCTTACGCGAGATCACGGCTTCCCTACAGGCAGAAGCCCGCAAGCTTTTCCATTTGGGTATCAGCTCAATGCCTTCACGCAGTACACTTTCCGATGCCAACCAACGACGTCCGGAGGTTATATTTGAGTCCATTTATCGTGATTTATACGCCACATACAGGCATGTGCTTTCCTCGGACAGCCGCAA
This sequence comes from Bacteroides gallinaceum, assembly GCF_030373775.1. Taxonomy (NCBI): domain Bacteria; kingdom Pseudomonadati; phylum Bacteroidota; class Bacteroidia; order Bacteroidales; family Bacteroidaceae; genus Bacteroides; species Bacteroides gallinaceum. The sequence continues at coordinate 476 of NZ_JAUDEN010000075.1, forward strand.
AAGCAGGGATGCTGTCTGGATGAAGCGTCTCCAGATTATCGACTCCACTACTATCACACTGTTCTCCAATCTGCTGTTCAAGGGCGTGGGCCGTCATCCCAAAACCGGCAAAAAGAAAGGGGGTATAAAAGTGCACACCGTCATACACGCCAATGAGGGAGTCCCTTCTGATATAAAGTTTACATCTGCAGCCACCAACGATTCTTTTATGTTAAAGCCGTCAACATTGAGCAAAGGAGACATAGTTGCCATGGACCGGGCATATATTGACTATGAGAAACTGGAAGCACTCACGCAAAGAGAAGTTCTGTATGTGACAAAAATGAAGAAGAATCTAAAATACAACATTATGGAGGACTGTATCTACCAGACAACAGACGGTCTTATGGAAGTGCGCATACAACATGTCACATTCTCTAAAGTTCTGAAGGGTGGAGAAATACTGATTCATCATGCCCGTATCATTACCTATGCCGATACCAAAAAGCACAAACTGGTTGCATTGCTTACAAACGATATGGAATCAGACCCGAACGAAATTATA
>NZ_JAUDEN010000076.1:0-1001 GCF_030373775.1 Bacteroides gallinaceum
ACGACACATTTGAGGATGATTCTTGGTACGATGACAGCTGGTCTGACGACAGCAACAATGACAGCGATAATCCTCTTGATACGGGCAATGACAATTTTGTTCAGGTCGGTACTGACGGTTGGGGCGATGATGTCTATTACAATTCGAATGATGATACCTATTACATTGACATAGACGGTGACGGCTTTGTTGATTCGGCCTATGTCAATGACGGTTATGACGAATCTGATTCCGGTGACGACTGGAGTTCGGGCGATGAAACCACGACTCCGCCAGACCCTGACCCTCTTCCTGACCCGGGAGATGCTCCGGCTGATTCCGGTGAGGGGGAATTGGGTGGAGGAAGCGGTGAGGTTGAACAAGGGGGTGATGGTAACAATCAGCAGTCCCAATCTCCTCCTCCCGTGCCTTTCAATGAGGCTGAACAGAAGAAGGTAAATTCTCTGCTGAGTATCTTGGAAAAGAACCATGGGATCAATCCTTCCAAATATACGATTATGAAATCAAATAATTGTAGTGTGCTTGCAAGGACTGAAAAGAGTGGGATAATTGTACTTTGTAATGAATTTTTCAATAGACCAGGATTGTCAGATATAGACAGGTTGGCAACAATATGGCATGAGATGTACCATTTTGATCATAAGCATTATGTGACAGAATATAAAAGCACACTGTTCAAGAGTGGTCCTCTTGAGTTGTGGCGGATGGGTGTTCCTTCTGAAATTAAAGATTTTATAGAGAAACAGATAGAGTCTGAGCTTGGAATAAATTTAGAAAAATTGAGTGGCGATGAAAAAAAATTATTATCTTAAAACGATAGAAGTGCATTATCATCATAGATTGACTTATTCATTGTATAATACTCCTTCGTCTTATTATGAGAATGAAATCAATACGCATGAAGCGGAAAAGGCTGAATTCCCGGATTCGGAGGTTTCGGATTCTTATAGAAAAGAAAGAGACCATTTAATTTGGGAGTATACTGAAATTCAAAAAGAAAT
>NZ_JAUDEN010000077.1:0-952 GCF_030373775.1 Bacteroides gallinaceum
TCGTAGTTGATGCTCGCGTCCTGCCATACGATCCAGCTCCATGTTCCCTTACCATATTTATACAGATGTTCCGAAGCGAAGCGCGGTTCGACCACATCCCAGGGTACGGTGGTCTCGACTATCGGCTTGAGATTGTCGCCGACCGTCACGGTACGCCACGGGGTTGCGCCGGGCAGGGCAAGGCCGGGCGCGACGGTTCCGTTCCCGTTGTTCTCTTCCGGCATGGGGAAAGCTACGGTGAAGAGCCCCTCCGGCGTTGCGTCGCTCAGGTGCGAGGCGCAGTACTTCGAGTCAACCCCCGTTTCGCTCACCAGCGCCCAGCCGTCATCGCCGATGCGGAACAGGCCGGGGAAGGTGAATCCGCGCCCGTACTGCGAGCGGGTCGTGAGCGGGGCGTCCGTGATGTACTCCTCTTCATAGCTCGGCTTGGTGCGCTTCCACCCGATCATCGGGTCGCTCTGGGGAGTGAGGAAGACGGTGGTCTGCTGCGGGAAGTCGAAGCCCGTCGCCTCCCTCTCGATGACGATGCTTCCGGTATCGCCGTAGCGAGGCATCTCGTAGCGGAAGGCAAGGTCATTGTCGCTCACGCGGAAGACCACGTCGAGCGGCTTCTTCCCGGCGTTCTCGAGCGTGACCGTCAGCTCGTTCGCGCGGTACTCCACTTCCGAGCGCTTGATGCGGTCCATCCGGTAGTCCTCCTCTATCTTCCGGGTCTTCTCACCGGCGTAGGCCATCCCCCTGCTGAAGTCGCCCGCGTTCGAAACGAATCCCAGAGGCGACTTCTCCAGAATGGTCTTTCCCCTGTAGGTTACCGAATAGGACGGGATCCCCGCCTCAACCGATACCTCCACTCTCAGCTGGCCGTCGGGACCGGAAACGCTTGCCTGCTGTCCCCACACGGAAGATGAGCCCAACGCCAGAACGAATAAAAATGCATGTCTTTTCATGGTAT
>NZ_JAUDEN010000078.1:0-925 GCF_030373775.1 Bacteroides gallinaceum
TATCGTGTACCGTCTTCAGGATTCTCAACGATGAGTTTTCTAAGTTCTTCGGGATAATCCTTAGAACTTTTATAAACCGTAAAGCATCCTATTACATCCGAAACTACACCTTCCGGCAATCTTCGTTTCCAGGTTTTAGGCTTGATCCGTACATTTGTTTTGGCTCGTACAACGAAGAAAGCACCTATACGATTTATCGTATTAAGGTTACTGAAATCGTTATACCCTCGGTCGAATATGTAATGCGCTCCTGATTCGTATGGAATCTCAGGCATAGCCTTTGAATCGTGAATGTTGGCAGGTGTAATATGCACAAAAGCAGGTACTTCCGTTTCAACATCGTAGAGCGTATGCAACTTTATTCCGCCTTTGTGTTTGCGAAATTTAGCCCATTCAAACACCGACAGACACAAATCAACCGTTGTAGAGTCAAATGCGTAAACATGACCGTCAAGTTCGAATATCTTATTGATTCTACGCTTGCGGGCCTCGGCAATCATGAATGTTGCATACTCCTCGAAAATACGGTAATCACGTTGCTCATTAGCCTTACTGAGATTGCTTCGTGTTACAGATTTCCCGATCCCGAGATGGTAGAGTTTCCCAGCGTGTGCTTCCATAGCCACAACCAGATCCCGGAGGCTCTCTCGATTGGATAGCTGACCGAAGATCATCGTAAGCAACTGATTCCAACAGGTATAGCTTTTGATATATTTGTCGCCTTCATACTTCTTTACGAGATAGTTGAAGTGATTACGATCAAGAAATCGGGTTAATTGAGCAAAAACGAACTTGTCTTTATGCATAACGATCTGATTAATACCGCAAAAGTAAATTCAAATCCGTTGACTCACAAAACACTTATAACAAATTGAATTTCAATTATTTCAAAGAACTTCTATGATTTTTTAGTGGACACTAATGA
>NZ_JAUDEN010000079.1:0-792 GCF_030373775.1 Bacteroides gallinaceum
CGATGCAGGAAGCACCGCTTCCGGTGTTTCTTTTTATCGTTCATATAAAATTATTTTTGTAGGCGGAAATCCAATGCGACAGAGGTCGTTTTTTTGATTTCCGCCTTAATTTTCGCTACGCGAAAATACAATTTATTTTGCTGATATGCAACATTTTGCGTGTTTAATGTATTAAAAAGAAACATGCATTCCGCCATAGTGGCAGCATAATGAAACATCTGAAAGAATTTGTGAAATCAGTGCCGGATTACCGCAGGACAGACAAGGGAAACTACAAACACAAGCTGGAAGATATTCTTCTTCTTGTAATACTCGGACGGCCGGGCAAGTGTATAACAAGGCCGGATATAATCAGATTCGGCGAGCGTAATCTGAAACGCTTCCGCTCTTTAGGGATTTTGTTGGAGGGCGTGCCTTCTGAGCCTACGCTCTGCCGTGTATTCAAACATATAGATGATGAAGCCATGTCTGAACGGATGTCTGAATTTACTGCCGCTTTCCATGCTGAACTTGTCGGTTTTGCCGTGGACATCCTCTGTATTGACGGCAAGGCGATGAGAGGGACGGTACTTGAAAACGGACGCAACCCCGACATCGTGTCAGCCTATTCCCTTAAAGGAGGTGTCACACTTGCCACGGACATGTGCGAAGAAAAAAGCAACGAGATAACTTCCGTGCCCAAACTGCTGGACAAGGTGGATGTGTCGGGATGCATAGTTACGGCGGACGCCATGTCCTTCCAGAAAGCCATCATAGATAAAATCCGGGAAAAAGGCGGTGATTTCCTTATCG
>NZ_JAUDEN010000008.1:0-134200 GCF_030373775.1 Bacteroides gallinaceum
ATTCCCTCGCTCGTCCGCGGTACCGCCGAATGCCGAAGCAAAACTGCGGAACCGCACTATCCTTGTTATCTGTCCTCACAATTTCAATGATCTCTTTCTCATCTCGCCCCGGGTCATCCCCGAAAGCGAGTGCAAAGGTACACACTTTTTCCGAAACTGCAAGACTAAAGACAAACTTTTTTCAAACTTTTTTGCATCCCAAACAGCAATTATCTGAAAAACAGATATATACATTATATAAAAAGATGAAAAGAAAAAAGAGTAAAAGAGAAGGCCTTATACATATAATAATATACTTCAAACATTTATTCAGAAGAAAAACTGTTTGACCCCAATATTTTTTAGCAGGCCTGCAGTAAAAAAACAAACTTTTTCGGAAAAATCCATATCTCCAACCTCAAGATGCAAATCTCCAGCCCAAAAATATATATCTCCAGGCTAAAGATAGACATCTTTAACCTAAGATTCTATTTAATTTTTCCAATTAATCATCTTATCAGCTTTCCCTTACGTTTAAATCCTTAAGAACAATCCACAAATTAAAGCCGGAGAAAACTAAAAACAAACCCTAAGTTTGCAACCAGAGAATAATCATTTTCATGGAAATAAGAAACACCATTTCAATATCAAACCTTAAAATTCAAACAGTCTCCAAGGAATAATGGTTTCCATAAGGAAAATATAGCACAAAAAAAAATACAGAACACATTCTTGTACAAAAGGAGAAAGAAACGAAAGGACATAAAAAAAGGAGTACCGCTGTACTCCAACCTTTGTTAACCTTAAAATCTAATACTATGAAAAACACATTGCAAAGATACGGACTTTTGGGTTATCTGCAAATATTCAGCCCCAAAGTCCATGCTTTATAACATCTTTTCAGCAATTAGAATCCGGCATTAATAGTCTTTATCAATTAAATACTGGCTAGAACTGCAGGACATCAATCCTTAACCATTCAATTCCTTTCTGGCCACATCCAATGCTTCGTTAATGTTGCTGCAAATGTTTTCTTTTCCCAGCATCTCATAAAATCCGGCCTTTTCCAATACGGCATGCACTTGAGGATTCACTCCCGAAAGAATCAGATGGATATTCTCTTTTTGCGACATTTCGCAGAAAGTTGTCAAGTTGTGGATGCCGGTGGAATCGATGAAAGGCACCTTCCGCATACGGATGATACGAATTTTAGGACGGTCACCCAAACGCGCCATGATTTCTTCGAATTTCGTAGCTATTCCAAAGAAATAAGGACCGTTGATTTCATACACCTCCACTCCGTCGGGCACAGCCAAATGCTCTTCGTGCATTTCCATATCCGATTCCTTATTCGGATCTATCTCATCCGTAATGACAGATATTTCAGTCGTTTCCATCACACGCTTCATAAACAACACGCAAGCAATCACCAAGCCTACCTCAATAGCCACGGTCAGATCAAAGATGACAGTAAGAAAGAATGTCATAAGCAACACCACCACGTCAGACTTCGGATTTCTGAGCAGTCCCTTAAAAACCCGCCAGCCACTCATATTATAAGAAACCACGACAAGAACCCCCGCCAGACAAGCCATCGGAATATACTGGGCCAAAGGCATCAAAAAAAGCAATATCAGCAACAGCACCACCGCATGAACAATGCCGGCTACCGGCGAACGCCCGCCATTGTTTATATTAGTCATCGTACGTGCAATAGCTCCGGTTGCAGGGATTCCGCCCAACACAGGAGAGGCAATGTTGGCTATGCCTTGCGCAATCAGCTCTGTATTCGAATCGTGCCGGTCACCAATCACACCGTCTGCAACTGTAGCTGAGAGCAGCGACTCGATAGCCCCCAAGACAGCGATGGTAATGGCCACAGGAAACAGGTTTTTAACGGCTTCCCAATTGAGTGAAGGGACAGCCGCTTCAGGAAGCTGCGACTTGATGCTGAAACGGTCGCCTATCGTATCGATGCAGTCAACTCCGCCATACATCTTCAGGAAATACACACCGGCCGTCACCAAAACGATAGCAACCAGCGAACCAGGCATCTTCCTTGAAAGCCTCGGAGTAAGAGCGATAACCACTATGCTTACAATGCTAACCGCCACATTCCACCAATTGACCGTATCAAAATGGCGGGCATAAAGCATCCATTTCCCTATAAAGTCACCCGGCACTTTCTCATCTCCGAACCGCAGCCCGAACACATCCGCAATCTGAGTCGTAAAGATAGTCAATGCTATACCGCTCGTAAAGCCGACAATGATAGGATAGGGAATAAACTTGATGATTGTTCCCAGCTTAAATACGCCCAACAATACGAGCAGCACCCCCGCCATCATTGTAGCGACCATCAGACCTTCGATTCCATATTGCTGAATAATTCCATAAATAATCACGATAAAGGCACCCGTCGGCCCGCCTATCTGCACCTTGCTTCCTCCCAAAAAAGAAACAATGAATCCGGCAACGATTGCTGTGATAATTCCCTTTTCCGGACTCACTCCAGATGCAATGCCAAAAGCGATGGCCAAAGGCAAAGCCACGATTCCCACAATAACTCCAGCCATTACATCCGTCATCAGATTGGCCCTCGAATAGTTTTTTAATGTTTCAAATAGTTTCGGTTTAAATTCAACCCCTTTCATAAAATATTCTGTTTAGTGTTATAATTCTCAAAAGAAGTGCAAAAGTAGGTAATTATTTGAACATTAACTCCAAATAATGCGTATTTTAGATAAATAAAAATTGCAATATCCATCCAGCACACAAGGAATAGTCTTAATAAAAACTAAATAAACATTGTAATTATTACAAATTTGAATAAAACAGTTACCTTTGTCAAAGAAAACAGATCACTAACCAATTAAAAACAGAAAATTATGGAAAAGAGCATTAAAGGAACAAGAACAGAAAAAAACCTTGGCATTTCGTTTGCAGGAGAATCACAGGCAAGAATGCGTTATACATATTTTGCAAGTGCAGCCAAAAAAGAAGGATATGAACAAATCGCAGCCATCTTCACCGAAACGGCTGACCAGGAAAAAGAACATGCGAAACGGATGTTCAAATGGCTGGAAGGCGGAATGGTGGAAATCACCGCCAGCTATCCTTCGGGCGTAATAGGCACGACTCTCGAAAACCTGAAGGCAGCAGCAGCAGGAGAAAACGAAGAGTGGAGCCTTGACTATCCGAAATTCGCCGACATCGCAGATGAAGAAGGATTCCCGGCCATCGCCAAAATGTATCGTGAAATTGCCGTAGCTGAAAAGGGCCACGAAGAAAGATACCTGGCTTTGGCAAAAAATGTAGAAAAAGGAAAGGTATTCAAGAAAGATGCCGAAGTAATATGGCAATGCCGTAACTGCGGCTACCTGTTCGTCGGCAAAGAAGCTCCCGAAATCTGCCCGGCATGTTTGCATCCGCAGGCTTACTTTGAAGTAAAGAAAAATAATTATTGATTTTTCAACATATAAACAAGAGGATGGGAATTCGATTTTCAGAATTGAGGGCTCCATCCTCTTTTTTAATCCTGCAAAATACCTAATTCAAGGTATTGCCTTCTTTGAAAGAAGTTCTCAATTTTGTAGCTGGAATATTGTATAATCTCAAAAACATAAAGCATCATGAAAATCAAAGCTATTGTCGGAAGAGAAATTCTTGACTCACGCGGTAACCCTACCGTAGAAGTGGAAGTAAAACTGGAATCAGGCGTTATCGGACGCGCTTCTGTTCCTTCCGGTGCATCCACCGGCGAAAATGAAGCATTAGAGCTAAGAGATAACGACCCTAAACGGTATGGAGGAAAAGGCGTGCTGAAAGCTGTCGAAAATATAAACAGAATCATTGCCCCGGCATTGTCCGGATGGTCATCGCTCGAACAGCGCGCCATCGACAAGAAAATGCTGGAACTTGACGGCACAAAGACCAAATCGAATCTGGGAGCCAATGCCATCCTCGGCGTGTCGCTGGCTGTAGCTAAAGCAGCGGCAAATTATCTGAACATCCCGCTTTACCGTTATATCGGCGGTGTAAACACATACGTGATGCCTGTCCCGATGATGAACATCATCAATGGCGGCTCACACAGCGATGCTCCCATTGCTTTCCAGGAGTTCATGATTCGCCCGGTGGGCGCCTCTTCATTCCGCGAAGGCCTCCGAATGGGTGCAGAAGTATTCCACGCACTGAAAAAAGTGCTCCATAACCGCGGACTAAGCACGGCCGTAGGCGATGAAGGCGGATTTGCTCCTTCGCTGGCAGGCACAGAAGACGCTTTGGAATCCATCATCACAGCCATCAAAACAGCAGGCTATGAACCGGGAAAGGATATCATGATCGGCATGGACTGCGCTTCTTCTGAATTCTACAAAGACGGAATCTATGACTATACCGTATTTGAAGGCGAACACGGAAAGAAACGCACTTCTGACGAACAGATAGCTTATCTGGAAGAACTTATCAACAAATATCCTATTGATTCGATCGAAGACGGAATGAGCGAAAACGACTGGGAAGGCTGGAAGAAACTGACTGCACGCATCGGAAACCGTTGCCAGCTGGTAGGTGACGACCTGTTTGTGACAAATGTAGAATTCCTGTCGAAAGGCATTGCCATGGGATGCGCCAACTCCATTCTGATAAAAGTAAATCAGATAGGCTCATTAAGTGAAACACTCGACGCTATTGAAATGGCTCACCGCCACGGATACACTACCGTCACTTCTCATCGTTCAGGCGAAACGGAAGATGCAACCATTGCTGACATTGCCGTAGCTACCAACAGCGGACAGATCAAGACCGGCTCATTAAGCCGTTCAGACCGTATGGCTAAATACAACCAGCTGCTCCGCATCGAAGAAGAGCTGGGCGATCTGGCCGTTTATGGGTATAAACGCATCAAATAATCTTTAGCTAAATACTTTAATCCGCAGATTCCACTGATTCATAAATCGATGGAATCTGCGATTATTTTTTATATCAGCTTCAATAAGAAACACTCACCGGGATTCCAGCTTTCTTCACCAACGCAGCGATCCGGTCAAGTTCCTCATGCGAAGCTTTCATCAAGAAATGGTCGGGCGTTTCGCGATCAATGGTATAAATCATCACCTGACGGGGAGAAACCTCCTTCATCACTTCCAACCAAGGCAATACATACTTGTCAGAAGTATTATCCACATCTTCTCCTCCATCCGTTTTTCCCTTCATAAACATAGTCTGGATTATGAGATTTCCTTTAAATGCTTTCAACCCCTCGATAATTTCATCCAAATCATAATGCCCGACAGGACGGTCAACTTTCCGAATATAGTCAATATCCACCGTATCCAGTTTCAATATATTATTGTCCACCTTATTCAACGCCGCAAACACTTCGGGCTTGCGGATAAAAGTAGAATTGCTTAAAACACTCACTTTCGCATCTGGAAAATATTTATCTCGCAAGGCTAACGTATCATCGATAATCTCTGGAAAATAAGGATTGGCCGTAGGCTCTCCGTTACCGGCAAAAGTCAGCACATCAGGAAATGGACCGTTTGCCTTCATTTCAATAAGCCGCTCCTCAAGTGATTCACGCACTGCCTCACGCGTCTGAACCTTCAATTTAGGACGATGCTGGCCGTTATACCCGCATTCACAATAGATACAATCGAAAGTACACACTTTACCGTCAGCAGGAAGCAGGTTGATACCTAACGATACTCCCAAGCGCCGACTATGAACAGGACCGAATATAGGAGCTGAATAAATGACTGTAGACATAACTGTATTTTTTTATTGATTACAAAAATAACAAATTATTCAATCCCGTACGCATAATACCTTTGCTCTTCACCATTTTATTCGCAATTGCAATTGCAGGTCAAATTTATTGTTGCCTTGTATCTTTTCCATACCCGAACCAATCGAGCTGCGGTCGCCATAATGTGTCCATCCCCATTTCGCTTGAATTGTCAACAGTTTTTTCCACCGCCAGTTCATATTTAATGCCAGCCTGGTTCCTTTTCCATAGAACGATATCATTGAAAAAGCATAAAGCAGTCCTGGTTCATAAAGATAGATGCGCGAAGCATAATCATCCGTAAAAAAACAAGAAGCCGAAACGGAGCCTCGCAAAGGAAACTTTTCAGTTCCCAACTTAAATGTTGCACTCCCCGCATACCCGTTAGAAGGCCGCTGTTTCCAATACGATGAACGGACATATTCTGCCACACCTTTCATATGCATCCAGTCCGTACATTGATATGAAACCTGCCCATGAAAACGCTGCCGGATATTCGGCAAAATATATTTCTCCTCTTCTTTCCATATAAAGTTTTTCGCCTTGTTTTTGCAGCTATACTTTATCAACATATTCAGTGAATTTGAATGTGAATAACTTAACTGAAAAACACCTTCCAATCCTATTGTTTTCCGTCTGTCCACCTGATACCGATACCACGGAAAGTAAAAGAAATCTACGTATGAAACCAATTTGCATTTAGACAATGCATTTGTTTCCAGTCCTATATAGAACCCAAGTTCATTTTGAGTCTTGGTATTTTCACCGAAACCGTTCGCATAAAGACTTTGATAACGCTTGTCATAATATCTGTTCATAAATATGAATGTAGTATTAACAGACGGTGAATAACTCAATGTATGAAGCATGGCCAAAGCTCCCGACTTGTCAAAAGCCAGCTCGCCAGACAAAATCAGTTTTTGAAGAAAAAATTTATAATTTGCCCCGATATTGAAAAAACATTGCCCCCTCGGATAATACCGATTATACAAACGAGGGGCAGGATTCAACAGCTTGTTGAAAACATTATAAACAGTAGTTAATCCATATTCCATATATTTACCATTATAAGATAAATTACAACCAATCAAGTGATTATTGACTGTATTTTTCTTTTCCATATCTTTCTTCAAACGATGATATCCATCCGTTTTCATCGTTCTTATAAACATGTCCTCCACACGTGCATCCTGCATGCGGAAAGAATAGAAAACCGATCCTGTCCACCTTCTTGCCAGCTCCACAGTTATTCCAGCTCCCTGAAGGTAGTCCGACTCATTGGTAGAAGCATATTTCATAAGCCCTCTTCCGACACGGTTCATGCTTCCCAAAGAAGATGACTTCCCCATATTGAATCCCATGTTCATCACAAGCCCGTATCCGAAACTTGCCCGGTAGTTTCCAAGAACCAATGCCTTGATCTTTCCAAAGTTGTTAAGAAACAGACTGGCCGAATAAAAATCATATCCCTTCCGGTTATACAAAGCAAAGAACGGTTCGCCCGCATCTTTTTCAGCAGCAAATCCAAAGAATATCCGATCTTTATATTGAAACTTGTACCGCACATTATGATAAAACGGATCACCTATATATTTTTTGTCAGGATTTTCAGAAAGCGTTTTTTCTGAATACTCAGCGTATCCAGCTTTCTTATTCACAGGGAAGTCAACACGAGCCATCAGTTCCTGCTTGCCATATTTCCATATTTTCCGGAACCCCATATCTTTTCTGTCATCTTCTGCAGGCCCTATATATATAAAATCTTCAAGAAACCGCCTCGTCTGCACATCCATTCCCTCTACACCGAGAAGTTCATTCTTTGTCAGCATCGGACCATACTTATACAGATAATACAAAATATTTTCAATCATCTTATCAGAAAGAAAAGGCAACTGCTCTAACTGCTCTTTTGTGATGGTGTTGATATTGAAAGGATGCTCCGCAAGTTCGCTGAGCTCTTCATACTGCTCCTGCATAAACGACACGCCTTCGTCAGTATCCATATGCTCCCACCATTCCATCCACTCAGACTGTGCACAGAGATTTGAACAGATGCAACAACTTAATATACAGACCAAATAAAACTTTTTCAACATAGAAATAAACAGGGTTAACAACTCACATAAATACGTTAATAACGGCATAAAATCAAATTATTATTTTTATTTTTGCCAATATGAAACGATGGCTATACATATTATTTTTTCTGCCGTTCGCTTTGGCATTCAAAGCTTACGGACAAGAACAGCTTCACACCGAAATCAAAGGGTATAAAGTCCCTGCCATCATATACAACGGTGACACTATACCTCATATAACGCTCAGACTTGTCTACGTTTACCCTGAACTGAAATTCAAGAACAAACGTCAGGAAAGATATTATTACAAACTGGTGAGAGATGTGAAGAAGACACTCCCTCTTGCCAAGGAAGTGCGGAATGCCGTCATAGAAACATACGAATACCTGGAAACTCTTCCCGATGAAGAGGCCAAACAGAAACACATCAAAGCTGTTGAAAAAGGCTTGAAAAAGCAATACACACCAAGAATGAAGAAATTAACATTCTCGCAAGGCAAGCTGTTGATAAAACTGGTTGACCGGGAATGCAACCAGTCTTCGTTCCAACTGGTGCGTGCCTTCATGGGGCCCTTCAAGGCCGGATTCTACCAGACTTTCGCTGCTCTGTTTGGAGCAAGCCTGAAAAAGGAATATCGTCCGGATGATGAAGACAAAATGATTGAAAGAGTCGCTACTCTTGTAGAAAACGGCCAACTGTAACTATTGTCGTTCAAATAATTAACATGTTATAAACCGACTAATAAACATAGCGGTTAATATCCGAAAAGTTCCTTCATTTTATACGCAAATTCCCATAAAACGATACCTGCCGTAACAGAAACATTCAGGGAGTGTTTAGTTCCGTATTGCGGAATCTCGATACATCCGTCGCACATATTCACAACTTCCTGCTTTACCCCTTTCACTTCATTTCCCAATACAACGGCATATTTCTTCCCTGGCTCAAGCTGAAATTTGTCGAGCATGGTGCTGCCTTCACACTGCTCAACAGCCAATACCGTATATCCCAACGCATGAAGTTCATCTACAGCCTCTTGCGTTGTATCAAAATACTTCCATCCAACCGTAAGCTCTGCCCCCAAAGCCGTTTTGTGCATTTCCGGATGAGGAGGAGTGGCAGTTATTCCGCAAAGACAAATCCGATTGATAAGAAACGCGTCCGAAGTACGGAACACAGCTCCGATGTTATGCAAACTTCTAACATCATCAAGCACCACCTCCAACGGCAACTTGCTGGCTTCCTTAAATTCATCTGCCGTCAGGCGGTTCATTTCCGTAATTTTCAGTTTTCTCATTTCAGACATAGAGTAAAAGTGTTTTTAGATGTGTACAAAGATACAAACTATATTCATAACCCTGTTGAAAACATGTAAATAGTATGGGAAAAGAAAATGAAAAAAAGTTCTTGCACATTCCGCATAAATTCCTATAAATGCCGGAAAGCGAACAATGCAAAGAAAGAAACTTATTTTTTGTATCTGCAATTTAAACACATTCTTACCCGATTTCAGCAAGCGGATAAATGAAAAGTTTTTAACTTTGCAACAAATGAACAATTTGTTAATAGAACATATAAAAAGAACAATATCAGGGATTAAAGATGTGAATGAAGCACTCATATCTCGTTTCCTTGCTTTAATAACGGAAAAAACAAATCAACAGATGTTTTTTTTCTAACACAATTAACCGGATATTATCACTATCATACATTTCTTTTAAAAAGAAGAAAAAATAATAAGATTATGATGAATAAAGAAAATAGGTTGAAAAAGGGTTATGCCGATGAAGCCGTTGACAAAGGCATTGATTTGAGAAAGGAGATAAAGAAACTCTGCAAGGAAAAGAACGCTGTCATTTTAGGGCACTTCTACCAGGCTGACGAAATCCAGGAGATAGCCGACTTTATAGGAGATAGCCTGGCACTTGCACAATGGGCCGCAAAGACTTCTGCAGATATCATTGTCATGTGCGGCGTACATTTTATGGGAGAAACAGCTAAAATTCTTTGTCCCGACAAGAAGGTGCTTATACCCGATCTGAATGCAGGATGTTCGCTGGCCGACAGTTGTCCGGCCGATGAGTTTGCACGTTTTGTGAATGAACATCCCGGATACAAGGTGATTTCGTATGTAAATACAAGCGCAGCCGTAAAAGCTGTGACTGACGTTGTGGTCACATCTACCAATGCGCGCCAGATTGTAGAAAGCTTTCCGAAAGATCAGAAGCTGATATTCGGTCCCGACAAAAATCTGGGAAACTACATCAACTCGATTACAGGACGCGACATGCTTCTTTGGAACGGAGCCTGCCATGTGCATGAGAAGTTTTCGGTGGAGAAGATTCTGGAACTGAAGAAACAGTATCCCGATGCGCAGGTGCTTGTGCATCCTGAATGCAAGGGAGCCGTTGCCAAACTGGCCGATAAAGTAGCGTCTACGGCCGGCTTGCTGAAGTTTGCCATGCAGAGCGACAACAAAAACTTCATTGTAGCTACAGAAAGCGGAATCCTGTATGAGATGAAAAAGAAGTGTCCGGGAAAAAATTTCATACCAGCTCCTCCGGAAGACAGTACCTGCGCATGCAACGAGTGCAATTTCATGCGCCTGAATACGCTTGAAAAACTGTATAACACCTTGAAGTTTGAATGGCCTGAAGTGCAGGTGGACCAGGAAATCGCAGAAAAAGCCATAAAGCCGATTGAAAAGATGCTGGAGATCTCTGCAAAGCTAGGTTTATGACATTTATTTGTTAACAGCCTCTAAGCTGAAACATCTTCTTGTTAAAACATGTTGTAAAACATGGATTTTTGGGCTGAACATTTGCAGATAACCCAAAAGTCCGTATCTTTGCAATGTGTTTTTCATAGTATTAGATTTTAAGGTTAACAAAGGTTGGAGTACAGCGGTACTCCTTTTTTTATGCCTGCATGTTTGGTTCAAATAGAGGCAACCAGTTTTGGTCGAGCAATGGAGAATGCAGTCTATTTAAGATGGTTTCAATAGATTCTGATATCCAGATGGTTAAAAAAAATAATGAAAAAAATATTCTGAAAATATTGCAGATAAGAAAAATAGTTGTACCTTTGCAACCGCAATCGAGAGAGAAAGCAGCAAAATCAAAACTTAATGGTGCGTTAGTTCAGTTGGTTAGAATACATGCCTGTCACGCATGGGGTCACGGGTTCGAGTCCCGTACGCACCGCAACAATAATTAGAAGCCCTTGAAAGTCAATCACTTTCGAGGGCTTTTTCTTTATGGGTCTCAATCGGGAGACCACTTCTCTGACACATTATGATACATGGGGATACATTAGATATTATTCCATTCACTTAAAGATTTCTTTCATTCATAACCATTTGTTCTATATGTTCTATTGGGATAATTGGGTATATGCGGATTCCGAGCTGGATTCCACATATATCGCTATACCCCTATCTTGTAGCATGATATACAGATATATTCCCTCTCCAATATAATCCGATATACTATTTGGTCTCTTTGTTGGTCTCTACGAAACTATATCCTACAAATTTTATTTTATCGCAAGAAAATTCGACAGCAAGTTAAGGTCTATTTTGGCTGTTAATTTCATCAGAAACATATCATATACTATCTTTTCTATATTTTTTTAGTTGGTAGTGCATTTTTCTTTAAAACTTCGATTTCCTTATATTAACCTTTGCTTAGTTCTTGTACTTGGTAGTGATTGATACCAATTTTTTAGTAATTAAAATCTGTATTGGTAGTATTTTTATCATTATTTGGTAGCATATAAAATATTGATTATCAATATGTTATTTGGATATATTAAAACTTAACGATACTTTTGCACTCGTAATCACAACAACAAATGTGATGAAAAATATAGTAATCATACTAATATTAAAAAATATGAAACAATACATTTCAATAATAGGTGATTCCGAGTTGCAAAAGCGACTTAAGCCATTGTATGAGTTGAAATCAGATATTAACAGTCTGAAATCGGAAATCAATAAAAAGGCTACCGCCAAGTTTTATACGATTCTCCAAGTATGTGAAATTCTACATCTATCAAGAAGTACGGTGTATAGGATGATTCGTAACGGAGATCTGAAAGCACATAAGGCATACCGTAGGGTATTAATCCCAGAAACAAGTATCAAAAATTTATTAATCAATATAAACAATTAATTATGATGAATACCAATCAAAGAAGTATGGATTATGTAACAAAAGACAGAATCTATAAATTTTCTCAAGATTGTAGTAAGAGTTCGTTAGCTCAATTTATGTATCGGTTCTTTCCAAAAGAACATGTTGACTCTCGTATGGATTGGAGCAACATAAGGACAGATACAACACTTTGCTATCACGGCTATTATGCTGTAATTATACCGTTCAAAAGCAAAGACGGAAAAATAAGAAATGTGCTTAAAGTCCTTTATAACCCAGAAACAGGAATGATTGTCCGTGATGGAGACGGTGATGCCCTTATACAACATGCTTCCAAGCAGAACAGCCGTGCTGGGTATGAATCTTATCCTTGGGGAGACAAATGTTACTCTATTGCTAAGGAATTGGCTAAGGGATATAGGTTGGAAAAAATACCTACATTGTTTGGTATGGAAAAAATATATGAAGCTGACCATATTTGCGTAGTAACATCAGTTGTGGACGCTTTGGTTATGTCAATTATATGTCCTCATTATCCGTGGGTAGCAACAGGATATGAGGGTATGTTGGGAACAACATTGTATCATTCCAATGTACGGAGGGAATTGATTGACCAAAATGCCCAAATAACAATCTTCCCCGAAATAGACGGTATAGCAGAAGCCAAAGAAATTCAATCGTATCTATTAAAATCTGGCATAGAAGCAAAAGTCTATCCGCATTGGGACTATCTCAAGAACTGCGAATATGTAGGACACCGTAAGAGTATAGCAACAATCGCACTGAAAATGCTTGAAATGCAATACTCATATAGTGATATTATGCTTGCATTACGATTAATTGATGAAAGCCAACTTGTACCATTTTAACAAGAGGTATCCCCATAAAGTAACACAGACAAGGGATATTGCCCTATCTATTCCAATCTACCAAGTTGGTTCTTCGTATCCGCTTCGATAACGTAATAACCTGTAAAACATTATTAATCAGATAAAAACATTCTAATATACACATAAAAAGAATAAAGCTATGAATACAGAACTTGACAATAACAGCAAACTTTATTATGATACTGTAAGATTCACAACAAGCAGTGAATATATTACTCTAATCACAGGCAATGAAAGCCTATTCAAGCATGAAGTTGATATAGAGACAGGAGAATTGAAGTCTATAGAATTTAACTCCCGGTCCAATAGTATCAACCGTGATAAAATACCATTCTCCTTGTATATCCGTGCAAATATGCAGTCAAGGAAAATGACGATAGAGTTCTCCTCCAAATTATTGCTTGAAGACTATCCTCTGTTAATATCGGAAGATACCTTTCCACAAGCATTGCAGAATATGGAACGATTGGGTATTTGTATCCTTGATATTGAATCCATTACTAAAGATTGTAAATTTAACAAATTGCACTTGACAAAAGATATTGATATGAAATTGACAGAAAACATCT
This sequence comes from Bacteroides gallinaceum, assembly GCF_030373775.1. Classification (NCBI taxonomy): domain Bacteria; kingdom Pseudomonadati; phylum Bacteroidota; class Bacteroidia; order Bacteroidales; family Bacteroidaceae; genus Bacteroides; species Bacteroides gallinaceum. The sequence continues at coordinate 13,465 of NZ_JAUDEN010000008.1, forward strand.
TGAATAGTCTGAACCTGTGTACTGGCAATTATCGCAAGCGTACTTGGAAATACTATGAGGGAGAAAGTATATGCTTCAAGAAAGATGTAAAAACAAAAGATTGCAAGGAAGAACTGAATATCTATAATAAGGAAAAAGAAATCCAAACCACAAAGAATAAGGCATTCCTAAAAATGACAGGCAATGCGGAAAAAATCATATCATATTATAAGAACAAAACAAGATTTGAGCTTAAAATGGAGAGCATAAGAAAGATTAAGCAGAAACTAAAGATTACAGATACATCACTCCATAGCGTAATGCGTGGAAACCCAGATATACTGTTAGAGCAGTTTGACGACATTTTCACATCTTCTACCAATAACAAAGCCACTGATAAACGTCTTATTGACAGCATAGGGGATTATGGTCTGTATAACACATTGCGCTATCATAACTTTGACTTGAAAAAAGTGGAGCAGGAAATAAAAGACTTAGGTGTGTATGGTTCTCAATCAAGGGCAGCTCTTTCAAGACAAATGAAAAAGTTGAAGCAAATGCTCCATACTTGGAGTGAACAGAATATACAGTCAAATAGCATAATTGACAGTATTAGGAATAAATTAGCAGATAAGAACGACAAACGATATGATGAACCACCTGATATTGCTTGCTAACTTGTATAAATTACCTTGTCATATAAGATAATCAGATATGACGACTTGTCATATAGTAAAAGAGTATTGATTGCAAAATCACTTGTAAACCATTACAATACCTTGTCTTGAAAGGAACGATTCTTGAAAAGATTAATAATGGAATAATAATAAAACTGATATGTCTAAAAAAGAATTTTTCTACTGTAAAGATGTTATACGATTTTCACTAAAGAATGCCACAAAGAAAATTTCATCCATTAGATTAAGAATGAATATACATGGTGAGCGTATGACATGCTATCTACCTGCGGAATACAAGATATGCCCCCAACATTGGGATAAAGAAGCTGGTTGCGCAATAGAGGACAGCAAGCGAAATCCAGACTTGAAAGGTAATGTGCAGTTGCAGCTTATATTGCGGAACATAAACAAAGAGATTGAGAAAACGACCAATGCTCTTATTAGGGTGTTAGAGGAATTGAAGCTACGGGACATCTATCCTACCGTAGAACTGGTGCGTACCAGATTAAGGGAAGAATTGGATCGTACAATCAAAGAAAAACAGACATTCTCCGACTTTATCAGTTTTATGGATTATTATATTTCTCTTTGTAAAGACGGAACAATATTAAACAGTAAAGGCGGAAGACTGGCTATGGGAACTATACAGAGTTATGTCTCCACCAAAAAGATTATGCAACAATATTGTACCAACAGACACGTTAAGTTGAGATTGGATGATGTTACGATTAACTTCTACAATGACTTTGTAAAGTATATGAACGAAGCAAGTCATTCTCGTGGGAAATACAGACCTAACGTAATAGGAAAGTTTATCAAGAGCATTAAGGCGATATTACGTTATGCCTATGATAACAATTACACGACCAATGACGACTTCAAGCGTAAAGATTTTAAGGTGTATAAAGAAAATGTGGAGACAGTCTATCTTACGGAAAAGGAGTTGGACAAACTCTATAATCTTGAGCTGAATGAAAACGATACCCATGTAAGGGATTGTTTCATCATATCAAGTTATACAGGATTGCGTTATTCTGATATAGCCCGTCTGCAACGGAAACATTTGGACTTTGAAAATAAGTTACTGACTATTGTTACCCAAAAGACAAATACACTTGTGGTAATCCCTATGCACCCCAAAGTAGAAGCCATCTTCCGTAAGTATGGAAACCAACCTCCTAAGGCTCAATCAAATCAAAGTACAAATAGAGTCTTAAAAAGATTGTGCCGTAAAGCAGGAATTACTAACTTTGTATCAGTGGTTGAGACTTCTGGCGGAGTTAAACACGAAGTTACACACGAAAAATGTGATATGGTAACCAGTCATACAGCACGAAGAAGTTTTGCCACCAATGCTTATAGGGCAGGAATACCGAGCTTGTCTATTATGCAGATAACAGGACACAGCACGGAAACCAGTTTTATGAAGTATATCAGAATATCTAAGGAAGAAAATGCTATTGCATTGAGCAAACATACTTTTTTTCAAGCAAATGCATAATTCGTAAATTAAAAGATGATAAACATGCAAAAAAAAGAAATAAAGAAAAAATCAGGAATAGAAATAAACAAGAATTCTAATGAATCTATTAACCCAATAGCAATAGAAGAGTTACTGTTTATGCTGCTTGTTATAAAAGATGTGATTAGCCAGATACTACAAGATAAAAAGTTTTCACACGAAAAAACATTCCAAAAGATACGTGATTATGTGGAAAAATACTATGCGGATAACAGGTTGTATTATTCCAAGAATAAGTTTATCTTTCATGAAGATATAATAATCAACAAGAATGTTGCTGACATATGTATAGACAAATTAGACGAATTACAATATGAAGATGTATATAAACAATTAGAAGTGCATGAAATAGTCGAAAATGGATTTTTAAGTATTCCTCGCTTAATATATCTATTATCTGAAAAATCATTTTGGGATGGATTATACAATGAAGCTAAAAAACAAGGACCTGATTTTGCAAATTATAATGATTTTTTGCAGATAAAAAAAGAATTACAGAACTATTCAAATGAAATAGGAATACAGCTTTATATACCTATTAATGTAAAAAGATGGTGTAGATTTGCCCTTGACACCGCATCAAAAATGATAAATTCAAATGAGATGACAGTTAAGGCAAAATCATTGTTTTTGTATAAATTATTGACAGAAGCAGGTATAGAAAATAAAAATCAGACTAGCATTGCAAGCTTCATTGCAATGTTAATAGGTGGTGATAAAGATACGATATATGGATATTTTAAGCATATAAAAAAAAGTCCTATGAATCGAAAAAAAGGAGAGTATATCAGTGGTTCTGTAAATGAAATAATGGAAGCTTGCCAATCTTTGTTAAAGGTGGAACAAGGTACAGAATCTGTTTTTAAGAAAGTATATACAGATTTGGTCGCAATGAAAGAGGAAGAATGTAATAAACTAAAACAATATGCCGACAAAGAACATAATACGCAGACATTATCTTATAATCCGCAGGATATTGCAGAATGACTATCCGAGCAAGCATACCCTAATGGAGTATATGAAACGGTATGATGCGGAAATAGGAGAAAGAACATTCCAAAGAGACTTGGCGGAAATACGGAGCAACTTTGACATTGATATAATATATGATGAACAAAGAAACGGTTATTATTTGCTGAAAGATAGTACATTGTATATTGACCAATTACTGTATTTCATCGGATTAGCTGAAAGTTCTGACATAGCCCTCTCTACCCTCAAAGATAAAAACAGATTATCGGGCTATGTGTCAATCAGTCCCAATCCGAAATCAAAGGGAGTTGAGCATATTGGTTGGTTGCTTAGAGCCATACAATACCGACAGGTTATAACCATTATACATTGCAGCTATCAGAGAGGAGAACAGACAACCTATACCGTAGAGCCTTATCTCTTGAAAGAGTTTGAGGGAATGTGGTATCTGTTTGCTTATTGTGAGGATATAAAAGCATTCCGTACCTTCGGGCTTGACAGAATCGGGCAAATACAGATAACAGACAGAACATTCCAACGTAAAGAAGAATTGGAGCGGACAGCAGAGAAGTTTGATAATGTATATGGATTGGTATATGAACCCGATAATAACCCCAATGCTCCGATAGAGGAAGTAAGACTGAAAGTTTCTTCTGTTATGCTGCCTTATATCCAATCTCTGCCGATACATTCCTCACAAACCATAGACGGAGATACAATAACACTACATCTGATAATAAACCCAGAATTGGAAAACAAGATAATGGGTTATGGAGAGCATATTGAGGTATTGTCTCCACCATCCTTACGGAACAAGATTAAGGAAAGGATGAAGCAATCACTATCAAGATACGATGATTGAGCAATCACAGAGACCGTTACAGCAATGTAGCGGTTATTTTTTTACCCATAAACCAAGAAAACAATGAAAAAGGCAAGACCACCGACTTAATCTGTCGTACCCATAGTCCGATATTTGCGGAAAACTTACAACTCTGCATCAAGAGGAGGGAAGAAGTCGGCAGGAGAACACTCAAATTCCTGTGCTATGACATACAACTGATGGACGCTGTATTTCATGTCGAATTTGTCGCTCTCTATCTGTCCGATGAAGCTGGGGGAACAGCCAAGAATCTCAGCCATACCACGCTGCGATATGCCAAGCTCCTTACGCTTTTCCTTTACTTTCTGTATGACAAATATATCAACCTTTGACTTCATGCAAAAAACTCTGATTAACAGATTGTAAAGTTGAAGAAAAGATTTATCTTTGTGCTCAGTATTACTAAGCATATACTAAAAAGCAAAGGATTATGGGAAAGAAAATTATTGAAAATGGATGGCTGTACGAGTATGAAGAAACAGCAGAAAGCCAGATTATAAACGGCTATGAAGTTACAGGAGTGAGATATGTATTGGGAGAGCAATTTGACACCTCTTGCAAGAAAGCATTAATCTGCATCGGTATAAATCCAAGCACGGCAATCCCCGAACAGCTTGACCCGACACTAAAAAGGGTACAGAAATATGCCAAAAACAGCGGAGAATATGGAGCATGGTATATGTTGAACGTATATCCGCAACGTGCAACCAATCCCGATGATATGGATACAGAGCCTAATATGGAAATACACCGTAACAATCTGACTGCCATAAAGAACCTGTTATCGGAAATCAAGGAAGCAGATGTATGGTGTGCTTGGGGAAATACCATCGGAAAGAGGAAGTATCTGTATGATTTGTTGTTTGGAAATAAAGAAAAAGGTATTGACGGTATTATCAGCCTGTTCAATACAAACTATCACTTCAAGGCATACGGATCTACCGTTAAAGGTTGTCCTAAACACCCTCTTGTGATGTCCAATAATGACGAACTGAAAGACTTGGCAGAGGTTGGATTAATCGAACTGAATAATAACATCAATAAAACAACAGGAAAATGAATATCAGGAATTTAATTTTATTTGGTGCAGCAATATTCATGGCTGCTTGTAGTGATGAGGAAGGTATAGATAGACACAATGGGGGTAACGGTAATGACAGTCCTGTATTGGTCGGACTGAATATCAAGGATGCAAAATATATCTACGGTAGCGAAAGCAATACCCGTTCATCGTCTGTCCAATACAGGCAGATAAAAAAGGACGGCACGGATATGATACTCGGATGGATAACCGAAAAAGGAGATACTGTAGAAGTAAAGAACATTACCAATATATGGGATATTAACGAGAAATATCTTTTGGTAAATACTAACTCCCCTATAAAATTGGAGGAAAAAGAAGATAAACCCAAATATGACGGGAATGGGTATCCTTTGCTAGATGAAAGTGTTGAAGTTTTCTTTGGAGTATCTTATCTTATTGACAAACAAACCGAGTCGGTATTTGAGATAAAAGGACATGTCAAAATTGGTGAACATTTTTATGATGGATATTTTGCGTTGGACGGTAGTAAAGCAATTACCGATAAAAATGGAAATATCTATATGTCGATAGACAAAAGTCTTTGGGGAGAAAATATCAAACCGATACTCTTTAAAATTCATACACAAGACCAATCAGACCTTAAAATAGAAAGTTATGCCGAAATCAATTCGGAAGATTATTTCTATAATGAAGATATGAAATACGACTGGTTTGTCGTCAACAGTCAAGGTACATGTTTCTATGACAAGCGTTATATTCGACCGTCTTCGGGTACTCGTCAATATACCATAGGGCAGTTCATCAAGGGAAGCACGTATGGGGCAGGATTTGTTTCTTCTGATAAAAATGACTTGTATCTGACGGCAATAGGAGGACAAGAAAATGACAGTTATCTGACAGTAGCCAAATTATCGGATAATGGAAATGGCTTGCAAGGAGAAGAAGTCGCTGAAATAGCTACATATTTTTATGAACCAAACTATAAGATCTGTACATTATGGAATCAGTTCAAGAACTCCACTATAATTTGGGCAGGAGATTTCTATGAATTTAATATGGACGATTACAGCCTGACCAAAATTGACGCTGATTTGTGGGGATTCTTTCAGAAAAACTCTTATACCACCACTACTGCATCATTCATACAGAATAGCGTGGACAAACTTAACATAGTGTCATTAAGAGATTATAGTACAAAGACTATTGACTTGGCAAATGAGGGTATAGACCTGCGAAACATATACACAATGGAGGGAAGCGAGTTTCTGCACTTCTCTGGTTTCAGATATACGGACAGCCAGTCTGTCATCGGTACGATAGACGAGAACGGAAATGTGGCAATATCCGAAACATTGCCTGTAAATACCATTACCACCATTATACAAATCAAATGAAAAAACAGCTTAAACAATTAGAGGAGTTTCACAAGGCATTCGGACTGTATATGAACGAACACCCCACCTTACGCATTCCCCAAGAACTGCACGAACTGCGCATGAGGGTAATGAAAGAGGAAGTGGACGAGTATGCAGAGGAATACGCAATCACAGGAGACAGTGAAGATGCACGCTTACAGGCAGTAGCCAAAGAATTAGCCGACATAGCCTATACTTTGTTGGGTACGGTTGTCTCTCACGGATTGCAGGACGAGTTTGAGCGTATCTTCGATGCGGTACACGAAAGCAACATGAGCAAGCTGGACGAGAATGGCAAGCCTATCTACCGTAAAGACGGAAAGATACTGAAATCAAGCCGTTACCATGAACCCGACTTGAGTTTCTTGAAGAACAAGAAATAACTATAATGTATAATTTGTTAAGCCACGACCAATACGAACAAGGTTGTGGCTTTTTTCTGTCCCTACGTCTAATTCTGTCGTAACCGCCACTCTACCTTTGTTACAAAAAATCCCATGCAAAGGAAAATATTCAAATTCAAGATAATAAGCAAAGAGGGACATTGTACCCTGTCGCTTGATTATACCAATCTGACTAACGAGATTATCCGTCCAATCACTGCAAGGCTTATCAAGATAGAACCCAATGAGAAATGCAAATTGCTGTTTGTCGGGAAAGAAGATTGCAGGCTCACATTGGAAGATGTCTATAACCTGTCGAGCCTGTTCCAATCGGTTATAGGCTCTGCTTTGGTATGGGATATTATAGGGGATTATCTGCATACGGACGACAGCCAAGAATTGGACGGCTACCTGATTATTAACTCTGACCTTATCAACTAATGAGCAATATACTACCACTATTCCAACAATACACTCCATACGATACCAAGATTGTAAAGACCGCTACCCGATACGGCTTGTATCTTATCGGGGGAACGGCAATAGACCTGCTATGCAGATATTACTCCGTTCCGTTTTGGAGAAGCAGATCCAATAATGACCTTGACTTTTGGACGGCATACGACAACAGCCATAAGGACAGGTTTATCCGTCGTATCAAGCGTACTTTAGGATTTGTGGTTAAGGAAGATTCAGACTACATGCTCTCTTTAGAATCCTCTTCCATCCATACAGACACGGATATTCTAATAGACTATGACCGTAAAAACCGCAAGTTCGGCTATGCCGTTAATGATATTAAGGTCATGTCTCCGATATATCTCTTTGCATCCAAGTTTGACCGTTATGTGAACTGCAATAATGAACAGCGCAAGACTACTGATTTCAAGGATTTACAAACTCTCTTATTACTAATTGAGCGGACAAATGGTTTTGACGAACTTGAAAACCATTTATCCGCTCTGAATTATGACCAAAGAGCCGAAGATTTACTCAATGGCATTATAGCAAGTATGGGGTGTTAGATATTATTATCCGCTTTGCCGATGCGTCTCCTTTTCCTCTGATTGAGGGTGTTGTTAAGATATATGCTTGGCTTGAAGTTCACGACCTTTTTAGCAGGGATTTCGATTGGAGCAAATGTTGTGGGATTCATTCCTTTACGTGCTGCCTTTTTCTTCACGGAGAATGTTCCGAAGCCGATAAGAATAATCTGTTTGTTCTGCTTCATTTCCTCTGTAATGATTTCCATTACTGCATTTAAGGCATTCAGCGATTCGGTTTTGCTTAATCCTGTCTTGTTAGCGATTGCATTGGTTAATTCTTTCTTGTTCATAAGGTTGAAATTTTATTGATTTACAATAAGAATTTCAAGAGCCGTTCCTTGCCAATAAGATATGACGGCTTGTCATGGCGTGATTTGGTGATATATGACGCATGTCTAACAGATATGACAGCTTGTCAAGTCAATATAGGCAGGTCTCAATCTGGGTCTCAATTATGAGATATATGGTGATACACCATGACACACAGAGATACAAGCCCTATTGTCTGTCATAGTGATTCTATGTGTCAATATACATCATTGTGTATCATAACACTCCTATGTTCGCAACCCGTACGCACCGCAACAAACATCCGGCTTTGCATTCTTTGATGCAAAGCCGGATGTTTGTTTTCTATTATAATGCAATGGGGCTTTTCTGAACAAACTGGCAAATAAATCAATATTGAAGAATTGATTTTGTCTAACGGCGATGATATTAATTAAGAATTTCCTATGTTTGCAATCGAATAGAGGTAATTCTAAGATTATAGAAATTGCATATTGAATTTATCATAAGATGAAAAAGATTCTTATACTATTATGTGTTTGTTTATTTGTAAAAAATACTTTTGCATATAGACAAACTGGGGAAACCGAACTAAATGCACCCACGAAAGCTTATATATTGTCGCGTTTTTGCACAGAAGTAAAATACAATTTTGCTTTTTATGATAAACTAAAATTCGATTGGGATAGTTTGTGTGTAGCTTCGATGCCGTCTTTGATAGCAACTTCATCCGATGAAGATTTCTTGAAAGGGATGCAAATTCTTTGTAATCAGCTTCATGATGGACATACATATATTTTCCCGATGAATAATCCCAAGAATCCGTCTGATTGGATTCGGCCGTTTCCGATGAAAACTAAAAGAATCGGTGATAGAGTATTTGTAACGGATGTATATAGTTCAAATCTGCAACAGTCGAGAGTACGTCCCGGGTGTGAGATTGTAGAAATAGATGGCGAAAATGTACTGGATTATGGAAATAGACATATTCGACCTTATTTAGCTTCTTCAACTCCCCAATGGTCAAAATATAGACCATTTGCAGAGTTTGAATTGACCAAGGATAAAGGCTCTAAATCAAGTAAAATTTTATTCAAGAATGAAAAAGGGAAGGAGTTTGTAGTAGAGAGTAATAGAAATCTTTCATGGGACTTACAAAAAGATACTCCTTCGATGAGCTTTAGGGTAAAGGAAGATAATATAGGCTTGTTGACTGTGGGTAGTTTTCAAAATTCCGATTTCAATCGTGCATATTTCGATGAACTGTATGATGAAATATTAAAAACAGATGCTTTAATTATTGATATTCGTAATAATAGCGGTGGAAATTCATTAAATGCAGATTACCTTGTCAGCCATTTTATCCATCTGCCCATTCCACAAGGAACATGGAGTTCGCCAATGTATATAGCAGCCCATGCTTCTTGGAATTATCCGCGGGAATGGTATATGCAAACTCCAGCCCCCATTTTACCTATTAATGAAAAGGAAATTTATCAGAAACCTATTGTGTTATTGGTAAATGCTACCACTTTTTCTTCCGCTGAAAATTTTTGCGTACTGTTCAGAGGTGCTAAAAGAGGAAAAATTATCGGGACTCCTACCGGAGGAAGTACAGGAAATCCAATCTTTATTGATCTTGGATTTGGATTGGGTTGTTGTATTTGCACCAAACATGAATTAGATACCGATGGAAATGAATTTATAGGTGTTGGAATTCAACCAGATATTGTAGCTGAAGAAGATATTGACACGTTTTTAAATAATGGAGATAGTGTAATAGAAAAAGCCCTTGATCTTTTGAGAAATAAGTAAGATATCAATTGAAATAAGAATTAAGGCTGAATAATGTGGAAAAATGAACGGACTGCACTTATTTTGAAGTGTGGAAAAGAAGTAATTCCTGCCATGCTTTTTGGCATACCCTCGCTCGATTATTTTCTTTCTGTTTTTCGTCAGCAGATAAATCTGAATTCCGTATATTTGTTGCTTTCCAAACTATTGTTGCTATGAATATCTCTTGTTTTGTCAATGATTATAGGGAAGCGTTCGGAGAATGTGCTCCTTTGCCTGTTCTGTTCTTTTATTCAGACACTCCTTTGGCCGACACTGAGAAAACCGGAGGCTGCTTTTTTAAGGTGCTGCAACGTGTGCGTCAGGGCATTCCGGTGAGTCTGAACGGAGAAGTAATCGGTTGTGGCGGAGGTAAGTTTTATACCGGATTTGCGTCGATGCCTGAATATGTTCCCGATTTTGTTTCGCAGAAAGAACATTACAAGCAGACACCCGGAATGGTGGCGGATTATATAGAGCAGCTCGGACTTGAAGCGGCCGGCAAGAAGTTTCTGAATTTCGTGCGGGCTGATCAGGTAGACGACGGTTTTGAAGATGCCGAAGGACTTTTGTTTTTTGCCACTCCCGATATGCTTTCCGGTCTGTGTGCCTGGGCATTCTATGACAACAATTCGCCTGATGCCGTGACTTCCATGTTCGGTTCGGGATGTTCTTCTGTGGTATCGCTTGCCGTGAAGGAAAACAGGGATAAGGGAAGCCGTACCTTTCTTGGCCTGTTTGATCCTTCGGTGCGGCCGCATGTAGGGGAGAATGAATTGAGTTTTGTCATTCCTTTTCATCGGTTTAAAACCATGTGCGTAACTATGCGGCAATGTTGTCTGTTCGGCACACGTGCTTGGGGTAAAGTAAAAGAAAGGATAAACGGGCATTGCAGCGGCATTTGAGTTTTTTTGGCAATTTCCTTGATTCTCCCCTTAATATTCAGTACATTTGTTTTTTTAAACAGGGGTACTATGGGGTTGCACAAAATATCGTTTGCTGTTGTTTTCGTTTTGCTTATGCTGCCGGGCGCCGTTCCTGCCGTTGCAGCGAACTCGGGGAACTTCGCCACATGGAGTCTGATAAAGGTGGATTACAGAATGACGCATAAGCTGGGATTTGTCGGTTATGCGGAATTTCGTTCCAAAGACAATCTGAAGCACACCGACCGTTGGACTTTGAGCGCGATGCTGAATTACAGGCTGAATTCTTATTTGAAGGTTGAAGGAGGGTACGCTTTCCATTATCGGTATAAAGGCGAAGGTGTCTGGGGTGTCCGTAACCGCTATAAATTGGGCTTGACGGGCACTTTAGGCTGGAGCAATATAAAGCTGTCCCTTCGTGAAAGATTGCAGCGTACAACGGCTGACGGCGTGTCGGAAGACAGGTTGCGCTCGCGGCTTAAGTTGAGTTATTCTTCCGGCAAGAGTGTGTTGTCCCCTTATTTCTCGGCGGAACTTTTTCAGCCTTTGGGTGACGACGCTTTTTTTACTGTCAGCAGAATGCGTTACCGTCCGGGAATTGTGTTCAAGCTTTCAAGGGTCTGTTCATTGGACTTGTTTTATTGCCGGCAATATGAACCGAAAGAATGCCGCAATATCATGGGGGTAGAGTTGGGGCTGAAATTCTGAAACTCTGCAGGTCGGTCCGGGTAATCAAGGCAAGGCTATGCGTGCTAAGATGTGGCGGTGCAGGACAAGGAGGCCATGCAAGCCGCATGGAAATCTGCCATTCCCATGAAAATCTGTATCTCTAGCCTAGAGATATAAATCTCCAGCTTAGAGATACATGTCTTCAGGCTGAAAATATATATATCCAGCCTGGATATGAATTTTCTGTAAAGTCCGGCGGTTTTTTTTATGGTCAGAATACGCCTTTGCCGGATGCAGACTGTTTGAGTTCGGAGATGGTTTTTCGGAATACGGGATGAAGCAGGCCACCCGCTATTTCGCTCAGCGGAGTCATGACAAACGCTCGTTCCGTCATCAGCGGATGCGGAAGTACAAGTTCTGGAGAGTTAAAAACAATGTTGTCATACAGAAGCAGATCAATGTCTATCACCCGGTCGGAATAAATGCCCTTCACGGACTTTTTGCTGCGTCCCATCGCTTTTTCTATGTCTTGTGTGAGGTGCAGTACTTCCAGCGGGGGAAAAGCCGTTTCTACGCACGCCGCTGCGTTCAGAAAGCTGTTTTCCGAGTCGAATCCCCAGGGAGCGGTTTCATAAAAAGAAGAAAGGGAAACAACTTTCCCTATCTTCTCTTTTATTGCTTCTATGGCTCTGAGCATGTTTTGCTTTTTGTCGCCCAGATTGGTGCCTAATCCTAAATAAACTTTTGACACGTCACCGTCATTTATCGAGAATCAACATAGCGTCCCCATACGTGCCGAAGCGATAGTCTTCCTTGAGCGCCACATCGTAGGCATGCATGACCAGTTCGTATCCTCCGTATGCACATACCAGCATCAGCATGGTGGAAAGCGGCATGTGGAAGTTTGTAACCATGGCGTTAGCTACAGAGAATTCGTAAGGAGGGAAGATGAACTTGTTGGTCCACCCTTCGAACTCTTTCAGATGGCCGTCTGTGCCCACCGCCGTTTCGATGGTGCGCATGACGGTAGTTCCTACGGCACACACCTTGTTTCCCCGGTCTTTGGCCTCGTTGACAATCCGGCAGGCTTCGGCATTGACAAACATCTGCTCCGAATCCATCTTGTGTTTGGTAAGATCTTCCACATCGATGTCGCGGAAATTGCCGAGCCCGGCGTGCATGGTGATGAAGGCAAAATCTATTCCTTTGATTTCCATGCGCTTCATCAGCTCGCGGCTGAAATGGAGTCCGGCTGCAGGAACGGTTACTGCCCCTTCATTTCTGGCGAATATGGTCTGGAAACGTTCTTCGTCGAGCGGTTCTGCCGGACGGTGTATGAATGGAGGCAATGGCGGTTCTCCCAAGGCATAGAGTGCTTTCTTGAATTCGTCGTGCGGCCCGTCATAAAGGAAACGGAGCGTGCGTCCGCGTGAAGTGGTATTATCGATAACTTCGGCTACCATCGAGTCGTCGTCGCCGAAATAAAGCTTGTTTCCGATACGGATTTTCCGTGCGGGGTCTACCAGTACGTCCCACAAGCGGAGTTCTTCGTTCAGTTCGCGGAGCAGAAATACCTCGATTCTGGCTCCCGTCTTTTCCTTGTTTCCGTACAAACGTGCAGGAAATACTTTTGTGTCATTAAAGATAAAAGCATCCTTGTCATCAAAGTAGTTCAGAATATCCTTAAAAATGACATGTTCTATTTCGCCTGTTGACTTGTGTACAACCATCAGGCGCGATTCATCCCTGTACTTTGCCGGGTAAAGAGCGATTTTCTCTTCCGGCAGCTTGAATTTGAATTGTGACAGTTTCATCTTCTTCCTTTCTTTCCTTAATCGTTTATAACATCTATTTCTTGTTGGTTGAGCCATTGCTCGAAGTCGTCCACCTTCATGCAGTTTTCCAGCTTCACATCACCCACACGTGTGCGTATCAGTCCGGTCAGGTGCGCTCCGCTTTCAAGCGCTTCGCCGATGTCGCGCGCCAGTGCCCGTATGTAGGTTCCTTTGCTGCATACCACACGTATCTTTATTTCGGGCAGGTTGCATTCCAGCAGTTCAATTTCGTCGATGACAAGAATTTTAGGTTTCAGTTCCACTTCATCACCTTTTCTTGCCAGGTCGTAGGCACGCTTCCCGTCGATCTTGCATGCTGAGAATGCCGGCGGAATCTGCTCGATTGTGCCGACAAATTTTTTCAGCGCTTCTTCCACCGCTTCTCTTGTGATGTGCTCTGTAGGGTATACAGCGTCTATTTCTTTCTCAAGATCAAACGACGGTGTGGTGGCACCTAGTTGAAGGGTGGCGATATATTCTTTGGTATGATGCTGAAACTCTTCGATGCGCTTCGTTGCTTTTCCGGTACAGATTATCATCACTCCGGTTGCCAGCGGGTCGAGCGTTCCTGCATGACCGACCTTTATCTTTTTTACTCCCAGCTTTCTGCTGATATGGTATCTTATTTTATTGACAACCGCGAACGATGTCCATCGGTACGGCTTGTCGAAATACAGCACTTCTCCTTCCTTGAAATTCATCAAACCAATTCTAAATTATAACCCATTAATATCATGGCAAGTATTATTCCTCCTACGATAATCCGGTACCATCCGAAAGCTTTGAATCCGTATCTGGTGACAAAGCTGATGAAGAATTTGATGGCCAGCATCGCCACGATGAAAGCTACTACGTTTCCTACTATCAGTGCAGTGAGGTTGGTGGTTATGATTTCAATGCCTCCGTCCATGAAAAGTTTGGCCATTTTATATACGGTGGCCGCAAACATGGTAGGAACTGCCAGGAAGAATGAAAATTCTGCCGCGGCTTTCCGTGTGAGCTTCTGTGCCATACCTCCTACGATGGTGGCCATGGAGCGTGACACGCCCGGTATCATTGAGATACATTGGAAAAGTCCGATGATGAAGGCGCGCTTTTCGGTCATTTGGGTATTTTCTTTTCCGTTTCCGAATATTTTGTCGCAGAACAGCATGAATACGCCTCCCACGATCAGCATGACTGCTACTACCGTTACGCTTTCAAGCATTTCGTCGATGAAGTCGCTGAAAAGCAGACCAAGAACGGCCGCCGGAATGAAAGCTACCAGAAGTTTCCAGTAAAAGTCATACTTGTGGAGAAAACGTTGCAATGCGCCGCTTCCTTCGGGAACCGGTGTGTGGTTCAGCCGGAAAAAGCGTTTCCAGTAAAGCACTACAACCGACAGGATGGCACCGAACTGGATGATAAAGGTAAATGCCTTTACGAACTCGGTGCTTTTTACTCCCAGCATGTTCTGTGCTATAATCATGTGTCCGGTTGAAGATACCGGAAGAAACTCGGTCAGTCCCTCAACAATCGCAATGATGATTGTCTGCAATAAATTCAAATCCCCTTCCATCATTTATCTGTTTTATTCGTTGTGTCTATATTGTCTGTTGTTTTGTCCGACGGTTTGCGCAGGATTCCGTAGATCATCGAGATAAATCCGATGAAGCATACGGCAGGCGCTACTTTGATGCGGCGTGCACTGAATATGTCCGGCTGAAAAGTAGTTTCTGTTGATCCGGGACCTGACATCAGCAGAAAGCCGATGATAATGACAATCATCCCTGCCGCAAGCAGGATGAAGTTTGTCTTGTCGAAGGCAAATTTTTTTCTGTCCATATTGTTTCTTGTTTTTATTGTTTTCTTTTGGAGTGCGTCTTGAATTTATAAGTTGTAAAGGTCGCCCACCTTCATCCTGAGGTATTTGTTGATGGAAAAGTAGGCGCAGAGCGAAGTGATGGCGATTCCGAACACGAACACCGCACCCATAACGGTCAGCATTACCGCAGGGGTGATGATTTCCAGCAGTCCCCTTTCGTATTTCACCAGAAAATAGGCCATGCCTATCAGCAGCGCGTCAGCCATGGCCGAGGCCAAAACTCCTATCCATATGTGTCTTGTCATGAAAGGCCTGCGGATGAACGACCAGCTTGCTCCCACCAGTTTCATGGTATGGATGAGAAAACGTTTGGAATAAATGCCCAGTCGTATCGTATTGTTGATGAGCGCAAACGAGATGAAGGTCAGCAGCGCGGCCAGTCCGAGAAGAAAGAAACTGATTTTCTTGATGTTCCGGTTCACCGAATCCATCAGTTCTTCGGGATAGTTCACTTCCATCACCTTCTTGTTTGCAAGCAGTTCTTCCTGAATCCATTTCAGGCTGTCGGTGTTGGCATAAGCTGAGTTCAGCTTGATTTCGATGGATGCCGTGAACGGATTGTATCCCAGAAACTCGGCCGGGTCGGTTCCCATCGCTTCCGTCTGTTCCTTCAGAGCCTGCGCCTTGGATATGTATGTGGTCTGTTTGACGAAAGGCTTCTGTTCGAGTTTCTTCTGGAAGCTGATGATTTCCGGTTCTTTCATGTCGTCGCTGAGCACAACAGAGCAGGAAATGTTTTCGCGCACGTATACAGAAAGGTTGTTTGCGGTCATTACAAAGAAGACCACCATTCCGAGCAGCATCAGCACCAGCATCGTGCTGATGCATGAAGTGATGAACTGCATGTCGAAAAATGTTCCGTTTTTTCTGCTCATACTTATTTCTTTCTAAATACATAAATGATAGAGCTGCTGCGTTCTTTCGTTGCCAGCGAGCTGAACAATCCTTCTGTTCCGCTTGCCATTCCTTTCAGGAAAGTCAATGCACTTTTCTTGTATTTTTCACTCAGCATGGACACATAGAATGCATCGAGCGGCATCGGGAGGAATTTGGTAAGAATAAAACCATGTTTGGCTCCGAATTGTTGCATAACGGCCGGAGAAAAATGCCATAAATGCCGCGGCACATCGTATGCTGCCCACATTTCTTTGTATTTTTTTGCGTCGAACGAGGTCGGGTTCGGAACAGCCACCACCAGTATGCCTCTGTCTTTCAGAATGCGGTTCAATGTTTCCCATGTTTCGTTGAGGTGTTCCAGATGCTCCATGACGTGCCAGAGCGTAATGACGTCAAACGACTTGTCCTCTTTCTGCTCCAGCGTTTCGGGAGGATCTATGTCGAGGCCGAAATGTTCTTTGGCGAACGCCCGTGCCTGGGGGCTTTTCTCGATGGCTGAAACCCGCCAGCCTTTTTTCTTCATATAATGAGGGAAGTAGCCCGTGCCTGTGCCTATGTCGAGCAGGATTCCGCGGCTCAGCCCGCTGTGCCGCTTGATGAGGCGTGCCTTGCGTGCGAGCATAAAGCGGCGCACCCAGTGATAGATACGGTTTGTGAGGCCCTTGTTCGTGTCACTGTGTGAAATATAGTCGGGTGATTCGTAGTAGCGTCCGATTTCGTTTTCGGCAGGAAATGATTGCGTGAACAGAAAACCGCACTTCTTGCATCGCCAAATGTCGAATGATTCCCCCGTGGCATAATGATCTATGCACGTCATTTCCTTTTCAAAATGATTCTCTCCGCAGAGCGGACATTTGTCTATATTTCGTAGATTCACTTTAATCCCTAATTTCTTGCAAAGAAACAAATAAAATGAGCATGGGTCGTTTTTCTTTAAAAGTTTTTAAGAGATTCGGTGGTTTTCAGCAGGTTTTTATTATCTTCGCCCTCATTATTGAAACAGATATTGATGTGATATGGGAAATAAAAAACTGACACGCTCGAACAACCGCATGATTGCGGGAGTTTGTGCAGGAATAGCGGATTACTTTAACTGGGACATAACGCTGGTGCGTATCGTATATGTGCTGCTTACTTTCTTCACGGTATTTTCCGGAGGCATTGTCTACCTCGTTTTGTGGCTGATCATGCCGGAAGCCCCTCGGAGCGTGGAGTAAGAAGTTGACCCGGGAAGTCTTCCGGCCTGGCCGCACAAGTCGGTTGACTTGCCGGCACAAATTGAAAAGCTTCCCGGGTCAGAATATTTGGTCATTCGGTTATCTCCACGCCTTTCAGTGTAGCCGAACTTGCTTCGGTAATGCGTACCTTCACGAAGTCGCCGATACGGTGTGTGCCGCGGTCGAATACAACAACCTTGTTTTGTTCGGTACGTCCGAAGAGCTGTTCTTTCGAGCGTTTCGACACTCCTTCGGCAAGCACTTCGAATGTCTTGCCTACATCTTTTGCGTTGCTTTCTGCCGAAAGTCTGTTCTGAAGTTCGATGAGTTCGTTCAGCCGGCGGATTTTCACATCCTCCGGAACATCGTCCGGCAGGTGTTTAGATGCGTATGTGCCCGGACGTTCAGAATATTTGAACATGAAAGCGGAGTCGTATGCACACTCGCGCATGAGCGAGAGCGACATCTGGTGGTCTTCTTCCGTTTCCGAGTGGAATCCGGAGAAGATGTCTGTGCTCAGACCGCAGTCGGGAATGATGCGCCGGATGGCTTCCACCCGTTCCAGATACCACTCACGGGTATATTTGCGGTTCATCAGTTTCAGAATGCGCGAGCTTCCGCTCTGTACGGGCAGGTGGATGTGTTTGCATACGTTAGGCATTTCTGCAATCACGCGGAGCGTTTCGTCGCTCATGTCTTTAGGATGCGAGGTGGTGAAGCGGATACGCATTCCGGGCACTGCCATGGCCACGGTTTGCAGCAGAGTAGGGAAGTCCACCGTTTTTCCGTCCTTCTCGAAATGATAGGAGTTTACGTTTTGTCCGAGCAGCGTCACTTCCTTGTAGCCTTTTCTTTCGAGATCATGAACTTCGTTCAGGATGCTTTCCACATCACGGCTCCGTTCGCGCCCCCTTGTATAAGGAACGATGCAGTAGTGGCAGAAGTTGTTGCATCCACGCATAATCGAAACGAAGCCTGAAATATGGTTCCCGCAGATGCGTGAAGGGATGACGTCGCGGTAGGTTTCGCTTGTCGACAGCTCTACGTTGATGGCTTTTTCTCCGTGTTCTACCGATGCGATAAGGTCGGGGAGAGTGAGATAAGCGTCGGGGCCGGCCACAAGATCTACATGATAGTTGTCGATCAGGTTGTTTTTCACGCGTTCGGCCATACATCCCAATACTCCCACAATCAGATTCTTGCGCTTTTTCCGGAGCGAATGGAAAAATTCCAGGCGGTTCAGAATTTTCTGTTCCGCATTGTCCCGGATGGAGCAGGTATTCAGAAATACGGCGTCGGCTTCATCAAGCGAATCGCATGGAGAATATCCCGCCATCTGCATGATGGAGGCAACTACCTCGCTGTCAGCCACATTCATCTGACATCCGTAAGTTTCGATAAACAGTTTCTTGTTTTCGTTTTCAGTCGCAGATTTAAAGTCTGTTCCTGTAGTTTCTTTTGTCATACTGTATTTATATTAAATGATTCGGCCGCAAAGATACCTGTTTCTTGGTTAACTTCCATGAAAACGGTAGGAGATAATGGATTTTATTCGTATCTTTGACCGGAACCTCATATGATTGGCCTTATGGATTTTATAACGATATTGGTATTCATGCTGGTCATGGCGGCTGTTTTTTATCAGCGTGTGACCGACAACATCCAGAAGAAAGCTGCGAAGAAAAAAACAGCCTCTCCGCATCAGACCTTTCAGCCTGTTCAGGAAAAGCCGTTTGTGCAGACCGAAGGGGAATATTCTGTACCATCATACATATCTGTGGAAGAAGGGCTGAAAAATACTTCTGTACGGAAAAAGAAAGAGCGTAAGAAACGGAATGAAATGCCGGCGGAAAGAAAGGAACAGGGCAAAGAGAAAGGCAACGAAATACATCCGTTGCCGTCCTTGAAAAATGCTTCCGAAGCGCGCCGCGCGTTTATCTATTCCGAAATATTCAATCGCAAATATGATTGAAGATCCCTTACCTGAATAACTTTGACTGATAACACTAAAAACACATTAATACCATGAATTTCAATTTTATTTCGGCGGTTGAGGCCGCCCATGTGATAAAGAACGGGGATATTGTCGGACTTAGCGGGTTTACTCCTGCGGGAAGTCCGAAAGCTGTGATGGCAGAGGTGGCGAAAATGGCGGAAGAAAAGCATGCGAAGGGCGAGGAGTTTCAGATAGGATTGATAACTGGAGCCTCGACGGGCGATTCGTGTGACGGGACGCTTACACGCGCCCATGCCCTTAAGTTTCGCGCTCCTTATACAACTAACGCAGATTTCCGCAAAGCGGTAAACAACGGAGAAATCAATTATACTGACATTCATCTTTCGCAAGTGGCTCAGCGTTTGCGCTCCGGCTTTCTGGGTCATGTGAACGTTGCGGTGATCGAGGCCTGCGAAATAACAGAAGACGGACGGGTATATCTGACCGCCGGTGTGGGCATCACGCCAACCATTGCGCGTTTGGCCGATAAGGTGATTATCGAACTGAACGCGGCTCATAGCAAGAAACTTATCGGCATTCACGACCTGTATGAAATGGAGCGTCCGCCTTACCGCCGTCCGATTCCCATCGTGCGTCCGAGCGACCGTATCGGTCTGCCTTATGTCCAGTTGGATTTGAGCAAGCTGGTAGGCATCGTTGAAACGAACATGCCTGACGAGGCGCGCGGATTTCATGAGCCGGATGCCGTTACTGAAAAGATAGGCCAGAACGTGGCCGAATTTCTGTCGGCAGACATGAAGAGAGGAATCATCCCTTCTACTTTCCTTCCTTTGCAGTCGGGAGTAGGAAATATAGCCAATGCCGTGCTGAGCGCATTGGGAAAAGACCAAAGCATTCCGCCTTTTGAAATGTATACGGAAGTGATTCAGAATTCAGTTATCAAGCTGATAAAAGAAGGCCGGGTGAAGTTCGGAAGCACCTGCTCGCTGAGTGTGACGAATGATTGTCTGGAAGATATCTACGATAATATGGACTTCTTCCGCCATAAGCTGGTTCTCCGCCCGTCCGAAATATCCAATTGTCCGGAAGTTGTACGCCGCATCGGTGTAATAACCATGAATACGGCTATTGAGGCCGATATTTATGGCAATGTCAACTCTACGCACATCTGCGGGACGAAAATGATGAACGGTATCGGAGGCTCGGGTGATTTCACGCGCAGTGCTTACATTTCTATTTTTTCTTGTCCTTCAACGGCGAAAGGCGGGTGTATCAGCTCAATTGTTCCGATGGTTTCTCATCTTGACCATAGCGAGCACTCGGTCAATGTGATCATAACTGAACAGGGTGTGGCTGATTTGCGCGGAAAGAGTCCGATGGAACGTGCAAAAGCCATTATTGAGAATTGTGCGCATCCCGACTACAAGCAGTTGCTTTGGGATTACCTGAAGATTTCTACCAAAGGACAGACTTGCCATTGCCTGTCGGCTGCATTGGGAATGCATCAGGTGTTCCTGAAGAAAGGGGATATGCGTCTGACCGACTGGGCTGACTTCCCTGCATGATTTTTTGTTTGAACGCAGAAAGGCAAAGAATCCCGGATTCCCGTCTTTCTGCGTTCAAACAGTTTTCAGTTCTCTTTAAATGCTTCCATGATGGCTGTAGGACGGCCGTTTTCTGTAAAGGCTCCCAATACATACGGAGTAGGCTTGCATTCGGGTTCCCAATAAAATACGCCCTTGCAATGTCCGTCCGTATTGTTTTTTGCCTCCCGGATAATCCGGCTCAGTATTTCTTTTCCTTCTTCCGGTTTTGCCGATTCCATTCCGGTTTCCACTATCATTACGTCACATCCATATTTTCGGCTCACTTTGCGGATATTGTCCATGCACCGGACAATTGCTTCATCGGCCGACTTTACATGTTTGTACATGATCGACCAGTATGGATAAAGCGACATGCCGATCATATCCCATTTTCCTCCGTTGGCCTTCAGACCGTCGAAGATGTAATTGTACAGATCGTTGTTGAAGCCGTTGTCCAGATGGACAATGGCAATGACATCAGGAAAAACAGACTTGGCGGCATCGTATCCGGCTGTAGTCAGCCCTGCATATTGTGCCATCTGTTTGCTTGCACGTCCCATTTCCCAAAGAAACCCGTCGCTGGTTTCGTTTCCTATCTGCACCCATTTGGGAGTGATGCCATTGTCTTTCAATAATTGCAGCACTTCTTTCGTATGAGAGGCGAGCGCTTTCTTCATGTCTTCGTATGAAAGTCCTTTCCATGCTTCGGGTACATTCTGTTTTGCCGGGTCGGCCCACCAGTCGCTGTAATGAAAGTCGACCATCAGATCCATTCCGTTTGCCTTGGCGCGTTTGGCCAGAACAAGCATGTCTTCTTTGCTGCTCCATCCGTCTTTCGGATTCACCCATACGCGCAGACGGATGGCATTCAATCCCAGTTCTTTCATCAATGCTGTACATTCGCGTTCTTCTCCCTTTGAATTATAGAAACGATGTCCTTCTGATTCAAGTTGTGTAGTCCAGCTTATGTCAGCTCCTTTATAGAAAGTGTCCTCCACAATTTTCCCTGAAGAAGAGGAGGTCGTTGCGGTTGCTTGCGGGTATTCTGTCTTTATTTGGATCTTCCCGGCTTTAATGCCTTTGGCGGTTGCCTGTAGTTCCATTATACCGGCTTCCTCTTCGGCCTGCACGATGATTGTCAGCATCCCGTTGAATGCGTGCATTTGCGGGAGATGGAAAAGGTCGAGGCAAGCCGGATCACCATTGGCAGAAGCACGGTATTTTCCCTTGCCTTTTACCTTGAAACTAACCAGCCTTCCATCGGTGGGGCAGAGATTGCCGTTCTTGTCCACAATCCGCAATGTGACATATGCCAGATCTTTTCCGTCGGCTTTCAAAGTACTCCGGCTGCTTGTCAGTTCGATGTGATGAGGTTTTCCGGCCGTGCGGACTATTTTTTCGGCTACAGCCTTTCCTTTATCGTCGTAAGCCACCACTTTTACTTCTCCCGGAGTATAGGGAACGTCCATCCACATCAGGCGGTACCGGCGTTGCAGCCAGAGTGAATCTTTTCCCTGCAAAGCCTTGCTTTCCTCACGGGTGAGTTTGTGCTGTTTGCCGTAGCTTTTTCCATTGACGAAGAGTTCAGCTTCAGGATAGCTGGTGTATACAAATACAGGCGTATTTTCTCCTTCTCTTCCATGCCAGTTCCAGTGAGGCAAGACATGCAGGGTGGGCGATTCTTTATTCCAAAGACTGCGGTAAAGATAGTAGCGGTCTTTGGGCAGACTTGCCAAATCGATGATTCCGAAAAGTGAACTGTGGCTGGGCCAGGCATCGGTATCATAGGGAGAAGGCTCGCCCAGATAGTCGAATCCTGTCCATACAAATTGGCCGATGGTCCAGGGATAGTCGTCTGCCAAGGCGAGGTCTTCATCCGGGACATTGCTCCATGAACAATGTTCCAGGTCATATCCCGTTGACTGGTGGTCGTCGTATATGGCTGTATGTTGTTTGATAACCGGAAATTTGTATACGCCCCGTGAACTGACCGTCGAGGAAGTTTCGGATCCCAGCACCAGATTTTGGGGCAGACGGTTATAGGCTTCCTGATAGCGGTGTGCGCGGTAATTGAATCCGGGGATATCTATCATGGCAGCAAATCCATTGTCAAGCACACAGCTCACCTGATCCATTCCGCAAGTGACAGGGCGTGTGGGATCTTCCCGATGACAGATGTCCTGCAAGAATTTGGCTACTTTGTAGCCTTCCGGACTGCATTGGGTGGGCACTTCGTTTCCGATGCTCCACATCACTACACACGGGTTGTTGCGGTAATGATGCAACATGTTGATCATGTCTTTTTCCGCCCATTCGTTGAAATAGCGGTGATAGCCATTCTCGCATTTGGCGATGTCCCATTCATCAAAAGGTTCAATCATCATCATGAATCCCATTTCGTCGCAAAGCTCAACCAGTTCGGGGGCAGGCATGTTGTGAGATGTGCGGATAGCGTCGCATCCCATATCCTTCAGCATGACAAGCTGGTGGCGTAAGGCAGAAACATTGATTGCCGCTCCCAGCGGACCCAAGTCGTGGTGATTGCATACCCCTTGAAACTTGCGGTGCTTTCCGTTGAGGTAGAATCCCTTGTCGGCAATAAATTCGATGGAGCGGATTCCGAAACGGGTGGCATAGCTGTCGAGCAATGTTTCTCCTTTATAGATTTTTGAAACAGCACGATAAAGTGCAGGTGATTCGGGCGACCAGAGTTTCGGCTTTTCTACAATGAAATTCTGTGTGAAAGGTTGTCCGTGGTTGATATACCCTTTATTTTTCTTGGTGGCAACCGTTTTTCCTTCAGGAGAAATGATGTCCGTTATAACCGTCAGCTCCATGCCTTCCGCGTTTTCGATGGAAGTTTTCAGGCAAACCGAGGCGTAGTCTTCTGCAACATGAGGAGTTGTAAGCTGCGTTCCCCATACCGGCACATGGATTTTCCCGGTTGTTATAACGTGTACATTGCGGTAAAGTCCGGCTCCCGGGTACCAGCGTGATGATTGCGGACGGTTCTCCAGTCGGACAGCAAGCACGTTGTCTTTTCCATTCCCGTTGAGCAGAGAAGTGACATTGCAATGGAATGAGTTGTATCCCAACGGCCAGAAACAAGCCTCTTTTCCGTTTACATAGACACGCGCCTCACTCATGGCTCCGTCGAACACCAATGTGGTCTGTTTCCCTGGTTCTGAATTGAACGTTGTGCGATACCATCCCACGCCTACATACGGCAGTCCTCCCGTGCGTCCGGTTTTGACAGAAGCCTGCGTTTCGAAGTTTTGTGTTACGGCTACGTTCTGCAAGTCGTTGTTCCTGTCGAAAGGGCCGTAGATGGCCCAATCGTGAGGAACAGTAACTTCTTCCCATTTATCATCGTTGAATCCAACGGTCTGCGCGTTCTCTATATCTCCTTTCGTGAATTTCCAGCCTTTTTCCAAAGTCTGTTCCGAGCGCTGTGCGAATGTTGTACAGACGCATCCCAGAAAAAAAGCTGTCGCAAGCAGAAGTTTTTTGTGCTTCATGGTTTTAAAGTTTGAGTTGATATAAAATTACGGAAAAACGTTCAGTTTTTCAATCCCTTTTAAATGCGTTCAATGAAGTCATCGGACGCCCGTCATCATCAAACATTCCTTTGTGATAGCTTTTCCATCCTCCATAGCATTGGGGTTCCCATGCGAATACGCCCAGACAACCTTCTACTTGTTTTGCTTTGGTGATGAAGTCAGTGTAGAATGCTTCGGCTTCTTCGTAGTTCCATGGAATGCCGATTTCGCACATCATGACTTTTGTGCTGTATTTTTCGATGAGTGCTTTCATGTTGGCGATACAGGCATCGTTCTGTTGCATCCAGGTGTTTCCGTTTTCATCAATGGGATTCCACTCCGTCAGGCCGTTTGTATCGCTTGGGTCTTCGCCCGGATAGAGCGACATGCCGATGATATCCCATTTGGCATTTGCTGCTTTCAAGGCATCAAACAGCCCGTTGTAATATTGTGGCCGGTTGCCTTTGTCAATATGGATGATAACCTGTGCATCGGGGTATACTGTCTTTACCGCATCATACCCCGCATTGATGAGTTGGGCGAAGCTGGCGGCATTGCTATAATCATAATCCGTAAATCCGTCGTTCCAAAGCATACCGTAACGGGTTTCATTGCCTACCTGTACCCATTCTACATCAATGTTCTGGGCTTTCAGTGCAGACAGGACATCTGTTGTATGGTCTGCTACAGCCTGTTCCAGTTCGGTAAGCGAATAGTTTCCCCATGCCACCGGTTTCTTTTGGTCACCCGGATCCGCCCATTCGTCGCTGTAATGGAAGTCAATCATCAGGCGGTAGCCTAACTGACTTGCTCTCCACGCCTTTACCAGTACGTCCTGTTTGTTGCACCATCCGTCGGTTGGATTTACCCACACGCGCAGGCGGACGGAATTCATGCCAAGTTCGCGGAGCAGTTCCATGCATTCGCGTTCCACTCCCGTAGAGTCGTAGAATCTGCGTCCGCTGGCTTCCATCTCGGTAAGCCAGCTTATGTCAGCTCCGCGTGCGAAGCCTGTCATGTCATAACCTCCCGTCGGGTCCGTGTTTTCCGGCTGTTCCGGGAAGGTCGGGTTATCATCATCGTTGCAAGAAACGGTTGTCAAGCCGCAAAGGAGGATGAAACTCATCCACCAGGTTTTTATCTTTTTCATAATGTAATTCTGTTTTTAGTTGTTTTCAGTATAACTCCATGTCATAGTGGTGAGATTGACTGTAATGGTAAGATTCGGTGTTACTCCCCATTCGTATCCGTAGATCCAAAGCGGACTTCCGAAACTGTTTGCTTCGAGCGATGTGCCATTCTGATTGGTTTCGCTCCATGTCGTTCCGTAGAGTGTTCCGTCTTCGCCAACGAACACAAAGTCAAAATCATAATAGCTGTTGAACGTGCCTGTAAAGATATTTTCTGAAGTTTCTTCTAGTTCAATGACCAAGTCACTTATTGTCCATGTATCTCTGTTGAATTTGTACATTGACATGTTGCCTGTGCCGGTTCCAATCGGTTCGTATCTCCATGTCATTTCGCTTAGGTTCACTGTGATGGAAACGGCTCCAGATCCGTCAAACCAGATATTCCATTTGTCATCGGCAGAAGAAAGTTTCGAGTTGTCGGTCGGATCACATCCGTACCATACCCCGTTCGTTCTGTCTACTATGTTGATTTCACTGCGATATTCGCCGGAATATGTTCCGGTATAAATACCATTCGCACTATCAGTAAGGCGAAGAGTTGTCATGAAGGTTTCGCTTCCATCATTAGAATAACATACAACATCCAAGGTTTCCGGATATGTCACAGGGATCTCTGCTCCACCTGCTTCAACCGTCACTGTCCAGTTTGTCGGGTCGGACAGATTCAGACGAATTGTACATTCTCCTGCCTGAGGAACTTCCACGTTGATGCTTCCTGCCGTTTCTGCAAGCGACAAACTTTCACCGTTCATAGCGAAAGCAATAGATGTTGATTGTCCTGAATCTGTTCCGGTAGTAGCATTGAACTGTTCCCCTTGTCCGGAAATAGTTATTGTCCGGCTTTCAGCTCCATCTGCTGTGAAGGTTGCCAGCCATTCATTGCTGCTTTCATTCAACGTCATGGCTACGTCCTCACCCGCAAGGCCGCTGACCGTGAGCGAAGAAACATGAAGCGCACTCCATTCTTCACCTTGTGTGTTGACTGTTACATAGTAACATCCGCTTGCATTGGGGTACCACATATTCCATTGGGTAGATTCATTTGAAAGAACGAAGGGCTTTCCATCTTCACCGATGTTTCCCCAAACCATTCCGTTTCCTTCGCGCATATAGAAGTTCTCCCAAGCATTAGCCACAATAAATCCTGAGTAAATGCCGTCTGCATTTGCCGAATAAAGAGTTTCGCCAGTAGCATTTTTGCTTGCGTCCAATATGATTCCTGTATTCATATCCATTTCATACGGAGTGACATTCACTTTCACCACATTGCTGTATGCAGAAGGTATATTGGTTCCCGTTGCACTTCCCAAACGGAAATAGATGGCATTCGACTGGCCGATTGTTGCACCTACCGTATTTGCGATTGTATTCAATTCTGCTCCTGTAAAGGCGTGTGACAAGGAAGTGGTTTCTGTTTCAGACACAGTACCGGAAAAATCTTCCGACAAAGACGCTTCAAGGCTGGCTACTACTTTGGCAGCCGTTCCTACATTTTCATCGCTGATTACGATTGTTTGGTCTGTCCATGCGAACGAGAGAACGATTTGCTGCGCAACGTCTGCGTTTAATGTCACATCGGTTGTGGATGCGATCAGTTCGTTGCCGCTCAAACTCTGCAAATAGATCTTGTCGCCGTCCTCCTCACACGATGTAAAGGAGAGCAAAGTTGCGATTACGGCAAACAGGTATTTTATCGTTTTCATTGTAACTTTGATTTATACGGTTAATAATTTTCGTTATACAGATTCGGATTTGCCGTAAGTTCAGTCGACGGGATGGGGTAGATGTTGAATTTGCTGTCCACTGAAGTCCCGCTTGACGAGCCTCCTTTCCATTCCCAAAGCTTGTCGGCTGTAGTGAATCGGTTGAAGCGTATCAGGTCTGTACGGCGTGTGCTTTCCCAATAAAGCTCGCGGCAACGCTCATCAAGATAGAAGTCGGTATTAAGGTCGGCTTCTGTCACGTTCTCGCTGGTGTCGCCGAACGCACGTTCACGCAATTCGTTCACATATCCCATTGCTGTTGTGGCGTTTCCTCCTTGTCCGCCTCTGGCAACGGCTTCACCATACATTAAATATACGTCTGCCAGACGGAAGAGCGGATAATCAGTGTTTGCACCGTTTTCTGCCGTATTTGATGCGGATTGGCCGTCATCGGTCAGGTTGGTCCATTTCGTTACCAGCCATCCGGTTGACTGGTCGTCCATGGCCGTTACTTCCTGCGTCTGTCCTTCCTTGAAAAACATGCCTCTTCGGTCGTTAGGGTCAAACACCTCTGATGCCGTCTGACGGATTCTCATGTTTCCCCAGCCGTTGGCAGCACCATAGTCAGCCGGCTGCTGTGCGGTAGAAGTATTGCTGATTGCTCCGCACACCATATAAGTTCCCGCTCCCCATGAAACCGTAGTTGTAGCGTCAATCGGGAGTGTGAAGATGATTTCGTTGGTGCGCAAGTGATTGTCTGCATTGAAAAGCTTGCTGTAGTCTGTTTCCAGCGAGTATCCTTGAGCTATGGCATTGTTGCAGGCCGTGATGCATTCTGTGTATTTGGCTTCGTTGATATACACTTCTGCATTCAGATACATCTTTGCCAGCAAGGTATAGGCAGCACCTTTCGATGCACGTCCGTAGGGGCAGTCGGCTCTGTCGAGCAACAAGTTCGAACCTTCAGTGAGGTCGGTAAGTTCATCCTCAATGAAGTCGAAGATCTGCTGCGCCGTATAGCGTGGAGGAATATAGCTTCCCACCGGATCATTTTCCGTAACGAAAGGAATGTTGCGGAAGAAGTCCATTGCGTGATAATAGAACAGAGCGCGGAGGAAACGGGCTTCCGCACGGTATTGGCGGATTGTGTTCTGATCTTCCGCGCTGAACGAAGCGATGCTTTCTTCCGTAGCGTTGCGCAGGAATTCATTGCAAAGCGCGATGTTGTAATAGATGCGGTAATACATGTCCGACACCCATGAGTCGTTTGCATCCCACGAAAGGTTGTTGATGTCAGTCAAGTTCTCGCCGCTCAGCCACGTATAAGCCACTTCGTCGGTGCAGACTTCCTGCAGGTTGAAGAAGCAGCGCGAATAGTCCTGGCCGTTATTGGTAGACAAGTCTGCACTTCCGTTTTTTTCTTGTCCGTTGGTCACCATGGCCGTATAAATTTTCGCCAATACCTGGAAATAGCTTTCCGGAGTGTGGTAGATGCTTTCGGAGGTGGTTTCCGTATGCGGATACTGGTTCAAGTCGTCCACGCAAGAAGGAGTCAGTACCGCTGTGCAGCAGATCAGTGCTGTGTATAATATCCTTTTCATTTTAGTATCGTTTGCTATTGTTGATATTTGACCGTTGACAGCTAACAGCCAGCTGTCAGCAGCCGGTTATCAATTGTTGATTATCGGTTAGTTTAAAAATTGAGTCCCAGATTCAATGAATAAGTCCTTGGGCGCGGATAGAACGAGTTGTCCATTCCGTTGGGCACTTCCGGGTCTACGCCGCTGTATTTGGTAATGCAGAACACATTCTGGATCATTGCGCTGACATTAAGGCTGCATCCTTTGAATATTTCTCCGAAGTTATATCCCAAAGTCAGGTTGTCCATTTTCAGGAACGAAGCGTTTTCTACATAATAGTCCGACAAATACTGGCGTGTCTGGAATCCCGTTTCAAGATAACTTGTCGAGAGGTTGTTCAGCTGGTAGCTGTTGTAGCTCATTGTTTCAAACGCTCCCGTGTTCATAGCCATGCCGTTGTATACGTAGTTGCCGATATTGGCGCGGAAGCTCATGCCCAGATTCCACTGTTTCCAGCGGAGCGAAGTGCTGAGTCCCATGATATAGTCGGGAGCCGGTGAATGGTAGCGGTATAAGTCGTCCGAATTAATCGTGCCGTCATTGTTGAGGTCGGCATACGCGCCTTCAATTGGCTTTCCGGTTTTTTCGTCATAGAGCTGCTTGTAGACGTAGAACATGTAAGGTTCGTAACCTTCGGTTAATGTCTGGAACTGGTAGCCGTCGATAGAAGGTCCTACCGGTGTATTGGTTGCTTCGCCGCCCTGTACAAGCGAGAGGTTCTTTACTTTCATTTTCTGCCAGGTCATGTTGAAGCTGATGTCCCAGGTCAGGTCATCGGTCTGTATGGGAGTAGCGTTCAAGGAGAATTCGATACCTTGGCTGTCCACATTTCCCACGTTGGTGGTAATGGTTTTGTTGAAGGTAGATCCTGCGGCCGCGGGAACTGTGGCGATCAGATCTTTTGTCTGGCGGGTATAATAATCGAAGCTACCGGTCAGACGGTCATCCAGAAATCCGAAATCAAATCCGACATTCCATGAAGTAGTCGTTTCCCATTTCAAGTCTGAAACGTATGCTTCCGGACGGTAAGTGTAGACAGGTGTTCCGCCTACTATTCCCTGCGCTCCGTCCTGGCTCAGCGTATAGAGCGGAAGATAGTTATAGTTCCCGATTCCGTCTTGCTGTCCGGTGACACCGTAGCTGGCACGGAGCTTCAGGTTGCTCAAAACTTTCTGGTCTTTCATGAACTCCTCTTCGGTCAATCTCCATCCCAGGGCGACAGAGGGGAAAGTACCCCAACGTTGGTCGGGTGCGAAACGGGAAGTGGCATCACGGCGCACGGTAGCGGTCAGCATATAGCGCGAGCCGTATGAATAGTTGATACGTCCGTAGTACGAAAGCAGCACATGGCGGTAATCTGTAGCTCTGTAAGCGGTCTGAACATCTCCTGCCGCGTTCATGGATGCCGTGGCAGGAGAGCTTGACTTCCAGTATTGGTAATCGTATCCTGCCGTAATGTCGAAGCTGCTGTTTATCGAGTCGAAGAACTTGTTGTAGTTGGCATAGAGGGTCAGCAGCCGGTTGATGTTTTTCTGCGGCCCGTAAGGATAATAATATCCGCCCGTTGTGTAATATTGTGCGGCTTCCGGACTGACGTATTCAGAGCCTTTTCCTTCGGCATAGTCGTAGCCCAGTGTGGCGTGAAGCTTCAGTTCGGGAAGAAAATGCACCCGGTAGTCAATATCGAAGTTCCCGATAAAGCGCACTACCTTGCTGTGTGCGTCGCGCTGTTCCAGCAGTCCGACCGGGTTCACCAGCGCACCGTTTACCGGATTTCCGTCGCTTCCTATCGCTTCGTTGAACCCTCCGAAGGCATCATTGCCCGAATAGACGGGGATGGTGGGGTTCATGGTGGCTCCTCCCCAAATGGCTGAAGTGTTGGCAAACTGGTTTTTGTTGAGCGCTCCCTTTGCGTTGAGTGTCAGTTTCAGATGGTCATCGAAGAACGAGGGCGAGAGCGAAACGCTTCCCGTGAAACGTTCTGCGTTGTCGGTTTTCAGCAGACCGTCCTGGTTGTAGTAGCCGATAGAAACTCGGATGGGCCAGTTGGGAGCGATGCGTCCCGAAAGGCTCAGGTTGTTGTCGGTTCCGTATGCGTTGTGATAAATCTGGTCGTTCCAGTCGGTGCGTGCTGTTCCGAGTAGAGCTTGCTGGGCTGCAGAACCTTGTGTGTTGACTACGTTGATAAACTGGTCGTAGTCGAGCATGTCGGCCAGTTTGGTTCTTGTCTGAATGGAATGGGTCGTGCTGAGCGAAATCTTCAGCTTGTCGGAATTTCCTTTCTTGGTAGTGATGATGATGACACCGTTCGACGCGCGCGATCCGTAGATGGCGGTTGATGAAGCATCCTTCAGGATGGTCATGCTTTCGATGTCATTCGGATTGATGAGGCTGAGGAAGTTTCCGTCGTTGCCGCTGATTCCTCCTTGTTCCAGGGGAACTCCGTCAAGCACGATGAGCGGGTCGTTGCTGGCATTAAGCGAAGCTCCGCCACGTACGCGGATGGTGCTTCCCGATGTAGGAGAACCGCTGTTCGACATAATCTGTACGCCTGAAATTTTTCCGTTGATAAGCTGTTCGGGTGAACTGACAAGTCCTGTATTGAAGTCTTCGCTCGATACGTTGGTTACGGCACCGGTGAGGTCGCTTTTCCGTTGCGTTCCGTAGCCAATAACCACAACGTCGCTCAGCACCTGGCTGTCGGGCTGCAGCTGCACGTTCAATACGTTGCCTTTGATGGCAATTGTTTGCGAGGCATAGCCGATATAAGAGAACTGCAGTTCTTTCGCTCCGTCGGGTACGGTGAGCGAATAATTTCCGTCGAAGTCCGTAATGGTTCCTACGGCTGTTCCTGCTACAAGTACGTTTACGCCGATAAGCGGCTCGTTGGTGTCATCGGTTACTTTGCCTGTAATCGTTCTGCCTCCCGACTGGGCGAAGGCGGCTGACACGCAGACCTGCCAGAGGATGCAGAAAAGCAGGAGCATCTTGGCTTTGGTCACGGTTAAAAGGTTTGTTTTCATAAAGCGGTAATTAGATTAAATTTTGGTTTAATGTTTTCCATCAGAATTTCAGGTCCTTGAAACTCAAGTACAAAAGTAGAGAATGGAAATATGGAACAACGACAAATATTGGACATATCAAGACAATTTTTGGACAAAAGCCTGTGGAGGGTGTCCGAAAGGCTTTTCGGGCTTGTGCAGCCTGGTCTGATTTGTGTGCAGGGAAGGTTCAAGGTCTTCAGTCTAGAGATATGCATCTCCTGTCTGAGGATATGTATCTTTAGTCTGAAGATTTATATCTCCAGTTTGAGGATAAAGATTGGTTTGCGGTGCCCGGCTTTTGTCTTCCTGTGTCTGCTATGTTAAAAATAGAGTAAGGCTGCATTTATTCCGATAATAAATTCTATCTTTGCAGGCGAAATAAAAAAGTGGAAAGATTTGAGTAGCTTGCAACCACGGAAAAAAATGCTAAAACACAGACTTGTTTCCCCGATGATTACTTTCCTACTCTGTCCGTACACGGATAAACAAACAATCATTTTTTTAATTTATTCAGTAAAATGGGATACTTATTCACATCCGAATCGGTGTCTGAAGGACACCCCGACAAAGTGGCCGATCAAATATCGGACGCTGTGCTTGACAAACTGCTGGCGTATGACCCCAGTTCGAAAGTAGCTTGCGAAACTCTGGTGACTACCGGACAGGTGGTACTGGCGGGAGAAGTGAAAACCAAGGCGTATATCGATTTGCAGCGTGTGGCGCGCGAAGTGATCAATAGAATCGGATATACCAAGAGTGACTACATGTTTGAAGGAAATTCGTGCGGCGTGCTTTCTGCCATCCACGAGCAAAGTCCCGACATCAACCGAGGCGTGGAACGCGAAGACCCGATGAATCAGGGAGCCGGCGACCAGGGCATGATGTTTGGCTATGCCACCAACGAAACGGAAAACTACATGCCGCTTTCGCTCGATCTTGCGCACAAGCTGCTGATGGTGCTGGCTGAAATCCGCCGCGAAGGAAAGTATATGACTTATCTCCGTCCGGACTCGAAGAGCCAGGTTACCATCGAATACGATGACGACCGCCGTCCGGTGCGCATCGATACCATTGTGGTTTCTACTCAGCACGATGAATTTATCCGTCCTGCCGACGAATCTGCAGAAGCGCAGCTGAAGGCAGACGAGGAGATGCTTGAACAGATCCGCAAGGATGTGATCGAAGTGCTGATGCCTCGCGTGGTAGCTGAAATCCATAATCCGGAAGTGTTGAAGCTCTTTAACGACAAAATCAAATATTATGTCAATCCGACCGGAAAATTCGTTATCGGCGGCCCGCACGGAGATACGGGTCTTACGGGACGTAAAATCATCGTAGACACATACGGGGGTGCCGGCGCGCACGGCGGAGGAGCTTTCTCGGGGAAAGACCCCAGCAAGGTTGACCGCAGCGCGGCATACGCGGCGCGTCACATCGCGAAGAATCTGGTGGCTGCGGGTGTAGCCGACGAAGTGCTTGTGCAGGTTTCATACGCTATCGGCGTGGCACGGCCCATCAATATCTTTGTAAATACTTACGGCCGCAGCCATGTGTCTATGAGCGACGGAGAGATAGCAAAGAAGGTGGACGAACTGTTTGACATGCGTCCGCGTGCCATTGAAGAGCGTCTGAAATTGCGCTATCCGATTTATAGCGAAACCGCGGCTTACGGACATATGGGACGTGAACCGAAAATGGTGACCAAGCATTTTGAATCGGCTTACGAAGGCAACAAGGATATCGAAGTGGAGCTCTTCACTTGGGAAAAGCTTGATTATGTGGACAAAGTGAAGGAAGCATTCGGGCTGAAATAAGAAAGGGATCCCCAAAGGATGTGTCAAAACGGAAAATGACAGTCAAAAATCAAGGTCATTCTGGCATAGCGGAGAATCTCGTGTAAATCATTTGTCTTTTCGAGATCCTTCACTGCATTCAGAATGACGAAATGAAGGCTGGTTTTCGTTTTGACACAGCCTCTTGAATAAATGGTCATAATCTTCCTCTAGGAGGGGATTGGTTAGACTTTAAACCACAATTCCTATGAATGAAATCAAGAACGTATGCGTTTATTGCGCTTCGAGCACGCAGGTTGCGCCTGTCTATTTCGATGCCGCTTCCAGACTGGGGGAGATTCTTGCTTCTCAAGGCATCAACCTGATTAACGGGGCGGGATGCCAGGGGCTGATGCGCAGCGTGTCAGACGCGGTGTTGGCCGGAGGGGGAACCGTGACGGGAGTTATTCCCCGGTTCATGGTAGAACGCGGATGGCACCACAGCGGGCTTACCCGGCTTGTACAGACAGAAACCATGCACGAGCGCAAGCGGCTGATGATTGACATGGCCGACGGCATCATAGCCTTGCCGGGCGGATGCGGTACGCTGGAGGAACTGCTTGAGGCAATTACATGGAAACAGCTCGGGCTGCACCCGAAGCCTATCGTTGTGCTCAACACCAATCGTTTTTACGACCCCTTGCTTGAACTTCTGAGGCAGGCCGCTGATCAGAAATTCATGCGCGAGCAGCACATGAATCTTTGGCAGATGGCTTATACTCCCGAAGAAGCGGTAGATTTATTGTATACAATACCTTATTGGAGCAAAGAAATTTGTAAATTTGCGGCAATATGAATGAATATTGCCATACAGGTTTTTCACAGGTCAGGGTGCTTTATCAGCAGCATAAGGCAGAAACAGACAGCGCGTTGGTCCGGAGCATGGAAGCGAAGGACGCTTCGGGGATGCAGGGCGAGCCTTTGCCCTATTCGCTTTATGCCGACTGGTCTGTAACCTGTGTGATATTCTGCTGCTTCTTTTTGATCTTTTATGCCATAAGGAACGGAAAGAAATACCTGTACCAGCACTTTAAGGGCTTTTTCAAGCAGAAAGACCGCGCCAGTCTGTTTGATGATGATTCCGGCTACAATTTCAGATATGCGCTGGCTTTGTCGGCTTCATGCTGTGTGCTGTATGGCCTGTTCCTTTACGGTTATTTCACGGAAACCGCTCCTTCCCTCCTGCATGTCATGCCTCATATTCTTCTGCTGGGCATTTATATAGCCAGCGTTCTTTTGCTTGTCTGCATCAAGTGGGGGGCTTATCTTTTTGTCAACTGGGTCTTCTTCGAAAAAGAGCAGAACGCGCGCTGGATAACCTCTTATTTCGACCTTTTGGGAGGCTGCGGACTCATGCTTTTCCCGGTTTCTCTGCTGGCTGTTTATTTCGGTCTGTCTGCCGGATTTTCGTGCGGCATTGTTCTTTTTATATTAATTTGTGGCAAAATATTGTTATTTTATAAGTGCATTAGGAACTTTTTCAGCCGATTTCATGGCATTTTACATTTAATTCTGTACTTTTGTGCCCTCGAAATAGGACCTCTTCTTTTTCTTTGGAAAGGATTGGCGTATATAAACAACTTATTAATTCTAAATTTTTAGAACATTGAAGATAAAGAAAGTACTGGTTTCTCAGCCTAAACCGACGTCAGAAAAGTCACCGTATTATGACATCGCTGAGAAGTACGGAGTGAAGATAGATTTTCGCCCGTTCATAAAGGTAGAGAGTTTGTCGGCTAAAGAATTTAGACAACAGAAGATTTCTATTTTGGACCACACAGCTGTTGTGTTTACTTCACGTCATGCAATAGACCATTTCTTTAGTCTTTGTACAGAGTTGCGTGTGACCATTCCTGAAACGATGAAATATTTCTGTACGTCAGAAACAATTGCACTTTATATCCAGAAGTATGTGCAGTATCGCAAGCGCAAGGTGTTTTTCGGGTCTACAGGCAAGTTTGCCGACTTGGTTCCGCTGATGGTGAAGCACGGTGGAGAGAAATACCTGATTCCGATGTCCGACGTACATAATGATGAGGTGAAGAACCTGCTCGACAAAAATAAAATCCAGCATACAGAAGCGGTGATGTACCGGACTGTCAGCAACGACTTCACTCCGGAAGAGGAATTCAACTATGACATGCTGATTTTTTTCAGCCCGGCGGGAATCCAGTCGCTCATGAAGAACTTTCCGAACTTTGAGCAGAAGGATATCGCTATCGGCAGTTTCGGACCGACAACGGCGAAGGCTGTGAAAGATGCAGGCTTGCGTCTGGATCTGGAAGCTCCGACAAGTGCCGCTCCTTCCATGCCTGCCGCATTGGATATGTTTATCCGCGAGCATAATAAATAAAAGAATAGCATTTTCGCCGCAGAGGCTGCAGAGGCGCACAGAGCTTTCATCTTTCTGTGAAACTCTGCGGCCTCTGTGGTGTATTGACAAGATATGAAAACATATGCGTTGCCAAAGAAAGAACGGCTGAACAGCCGGATACTTATCGAAAAGCTCTTTTCCGGAGGGAGCAGATCGCTTCCTGCCTTTCCGCTGCGTATTGTATACATGCAGGTGGAAGGGGAGAATCTTCCTGCGGCAAGTATTATGGTAAGTGTGCCTAAAAAGCGGTTTAAACGAGCTGTCAAGCGCAACAGGGTGAAAAGACAAATACGTGAGGCTTATCGTATGCATAAGGATATCCTTCTTGACTCGCTGGAAGCGGCCGGACGCAAAGTTGCCGTCGCCTTTATCTGGCTCGACAACGAACTGCATGATTCGTCCGAAGTGGAAGCTAAGGTGAAAAAACTGTTGCAACTTGTAGCGGAACGCATTTCATGATCCGGAAATTCTTTACTTTTCTGCTTCTGCTTCCCATTTATTTTTACAGGAACTGCATTTCTCCGTTTACGCCTCCTTCCTGCCGTTTTACTCCGACCTGCTCGCAATATGCTGTTGAGGCGATAAAGAAGCACGGGCCTGTCAAAGGTTTGTATCTGGCCATACGCCGCATTCTGCGCTGTCATCCGTGGGGCGGTTCGGGATATGACCCCGTTCCATAACTTTTTCTTTTCCCCGATTATGTTGCTTGATGTCCATACCCATCATTTGCCGCCCTTGCCCGAAACGGCGCTATGGAGCTGCTGCATGCAGGACAGGGATCTGCCGGCGTTTGAGCAGGCCCGGTGGATTTCGCCGGGAATTCATCCGTGGTATCTTTCTTCCGGTACGCTTGACAGGCAGGCAGAATGGCTGGAGTCGCTTCTTGCCGGCGATGCGCGTGTGCTTGCGGTGGGCGAATCGGGCCTTGACCGGCTGTGCGGCACTCCTTTTGATGTTCAGCAGGAAGCGTTCAGGATATCTGTTTCCCTTTCCGAGCGTTACCGGATTCCGCTTGTTATCCATGCGGTGAAAAGTTTCAATGAACTTGTTGCGTGTAAAAAAGAAACGAATCCTTCCCAGCCCTGGATCATTCATGGATTCCGCGGGAAAAAGGAGCTGGCCGCAAGTCTGCTCCGTCACGGTTTTTATCTGTCGGTGGGGGATAAGTTCAATGCCGAAGCGGTGAAGATTGTTCCTTCGGGACGTTTGCTGGCGGAAACAGACGATAAAGGCTGCAATATCTCAGAGGTAGTGCGTAAATTGGCTGAAGTGCGGGGCGAAACATGTCAGGCATTGCGCACAGTCCTCAGCCTCAATGCTGCGCATCTCTTTTTTAAGCGATAAAAATTGGTTATTCAGATAAAGTGTCGTATTTTTGCTTCCCACAATATATCTATAAAATCATAATATGTTAAATTAAGAAACTCATTCGATGAACTTTGTAGAAGAATTAAAATGGCGTGGAATGGTCCACAACATGATGCCGGGTACAGAAGAATTACTGGAAAAAGAAATGGTTACTGCTTATTTGGGTATTGACCCTACTGCCGATTCGTTGCATATCGGCCATCTGTGCGGAGTCATGATGCTCCGTCATTTTCAGCGGTGCGGCCATAAGCCTTTGGCATTGGTGGGAGGAGCTACCGGCATGATCGGTGATCCGTCGGGAAAGTCGCAGGAACGCAACTTGCTTGACGAAGAAACGCTGCGCCATAATCAGGAGTGTATCAAGAAGCAGTTAGGAAAATTCCTTGATTTTGAGTCGGATGCACCCAATAAGGCGGAATTGGTGAACAATTACGACTGGATGAAAGACTTTACTTTCCTTGAATTTGCGCGTACGGTAGGAAAACATATCACTGTGAACTATATGATGGCGAAAGAATCGGTTCAGAAACGTCTGAACGGTGAAGCGCGTGACGGCCTTTCGTTTACGGAGTTCACTTATCAGCTTTTGCAGGGATATGACTTCCTGCATTTATATGAAACTAGAAACTGCAAGCTGCAGTTGGGCGGTTCCGACCAGTGGGGGAACATCACGACAGGTGCCGAGCTGATCCGTCGTACGAATGGAGGAGAGGTCTTTGCGTTGACTTGTCCGTTGGTGACTAAGGCTGATGGAACAAAATTCGGCAAGACCGAGTCGGGCAATGTATGGCTTGACCCTAGATATACTTCTCCTTACAAGTTCTATCAGTTCTGGCTGAACGTGAGCGATGATGACGCAGA
The DNA here is from genome assembly GCF_030373775.1 of Bacteroides gallinaceum. Lineage (NCBI taxonomy): Bacteria > Pseudomonadati > Bacteroidota > Bacteroidia > Bacteroidales > Bacteroidaceae > Bacteroides > Bacteroides gallinaceum. Next base: position 52,010 of record NZ_JAUDEN010000008.1, read on the forward strand.
GCGTTACATCAAGATTTTCACTTCGCTTACCAAAGAAGAAATAGACGCGCTGGTTGCTGAGCATAAACAGGCTCCGCATCTGCGTGTGCTTCAGAAGCGTTTGGCTAAAGAAGTGACTGTGATGGTTCATTCAGAAGAAGATTACAATGCTGCGGTGGAGGCATCGGGCATTCTCTTCGGCAACTCAACCTCTGAAGCGTTGAAGAAACTGGATGAGGATACGCTTTTGTCGGTATTCGAGGGGGTTCCTCAGTTTGAAGTTGCCAAGGCTGAAATAGAGGCTGGTATCAAAGTTGTTGATCTCTTTACAGAAAAAGCGGCTATTTTCCCGTCAAAAGGGGAGATGCGCAAGCTGGTGCAGGGAGGCGGCGTTTCGCTTAACAAGGAAAAACTGTCTGCTTTCGACCAACTAATCACTGCTGCGGATCTGCTGGATGACAAGTATCTTCTGGTTCAGAAAGGAAAGAAAAACTATTATCTGGTCATTGCCAAATAAGCAGGCAATAGTTGCAGATATATTCCGATAAAAGAGATTGTGCCAATTTATAGGTTGAATCTATAATTGGCACAATCTTTTTGTTTTTACGGCTTCTTGTCCAGCTCTTTCAACAATTCGTCAACTGCGGCTTTCAGTTGCGTGTCTTCACCTGTCACTATCGTTTCGGGAGCATTCAGCACGTAAATGTCCGGTTCGAGCTGTTTGTTCTCCAGGTAGCTTCCGTCCGGCAGCTGGTAGCCTATAACAGGGATTCCGAATATTAGCGACGGGTCTTGCAGCCGTACCCAGTTGACACTGGTCATGGTTCCCGGTACCGATGCTCCTACCAGTTTCCCGATGTTCTGGTGTTTGTAGACCCAGGGCGTACCGTGTGCGTTCGAGTAGTTCGCTTCACACTGCAGCATGATGGAAGGTTTGTTCCAGCGACGGCTTGGCATGTCACAGGCGGCACGTCCGCGGATTACCTGAGTCAGGTATTTTTTTCCGCTGAACAGCACTTCAATGTCTTCATGCAGGCGTCCTCCTCCATTGAAACGCGTATCGATGACGATACCGTCGCAATTGTTGTATTTGCCCAGGATGTCTGAATATACGGTGCGGAAACTTCCGTCGTCCATCGATTCGATATGTACATAGCCCAGCCGTCCGTTTGACCATTTTTCTACATCGGCGGCGCGCTGTTTTACCCAGCGTTCATAAAGCAGCCCGTTCATTGTTCCGCTGCTTACCGGTTTTACAACCTCGTCCCAGCGCTCCTTGGTTGCCGGATTGCAGAAAGAAACCAGTACTTTTTTCCCGGCTTTCCCGTTCAGCAAAGCTGTGCAGTCGGTTGTGCCGGTCAGTTCTTTGCCGTCTATTTTTTCAATGACAGTACCGGCTTCCACTCGTGAAGATTTTCTGTCGAAGGGGCCTTTCTCAATCACTTCAGCCACTTTCAGACCGTTATCCGTGTAGTTCCAGTCGTAAAGCAGGCCGAGGCTGGCTGTTTTCTCTCCTCCAGACTTGCTGTAGCGCCCTCCGGTGTGCGACACATTCAGTTCGCCCAGCCATTCGCTCAGCAGCTCTGCAAAGTCGTAATTGTTGGTGATGTGCGGAAGAAACTTGCGGTAGGTGGCCGTCATCGCTTCCCAGTCAACCCCGTGCATGTTCTCATCGTAGAATCTCTTCTTTTCCTCTTTATATACATAGTTGAACATGAATTCCCGTTCGGCCGCCAGATCCATCTTCATTTCTGCGCGATAGCTGATCGGTTTCAGTGCATCCGAAGCCAGATCCATTTTCTGCATGGCACTTCCTCCCAGAATGAACAGGTTCTTTTCTTCCTTATCTAGCTGCATGCCTCCCCATCCGGCATTCATCTTGTGGATGAGCTTGGTGTCATGCTTGCGGAGATTCATTTTCCACATGTCGAATCCCCCTTCGAAAGCCGACAAGTAATACAGCGACTCGCCGTCTTTGGGTATGATGGCCGAAGCGATGCGTGATGAATTTGGGGTCAGACGCACGATGCGGTCTTCGATGCCGTCGAGTTCTACCACAATGTCTTTTGTTTCTTCTTTCTTGGCTTCGTCTTTCTTGCCGTCATCCTTTTTCTTCTTGTCTTGCTTCTTTTCAGCTTCTGCCTTTGCTTTTTCCTGTTCTTTTTCAAGTTCTTTCTGCAGTTCGTAGTCCTCTTTGCTCAAACGGAACTTGTCGTAGGCATCTTGATTGACAAATGCAAGCATCACGTCATCGAGCGATCCCCATGAGGCATGGTTGCGCATGCCGTACCGTTCGGTTGTGAAAAGGATGGCGTTTCCTCCCATCACCCATTGGGGAGAGCCGCTGGTATATCCGCTGTTGGTGAGGTTGACCGGAGATCCTTTTCCGTCGGCACTTGCAATAGCTATATCGGTATACGGGTCGTGGTGGTTTGCGACGAATTCGAACGTGAACCATTTGCCGTCGGGCGACCAGGAGTAGCTGAACGGGCTTCCCAGGCTGTACCATGTAGACCCGTCTGTAATCTGGCGCACCTTCTTCGATTGCAGGTTAACGACTTTCAGGCGGAGCCGGTCTTCGATGAAAGCCACTTCTTTCCCGTCGGGAGAAAAAGAGGGATGCGTTCTTTCAACCGTTTTCGAAGGCAGCAGCACTTCTTCTTCGATCAGCGTGGCGTTTGGAAAGTTGAGGTCTTCCTTGCGCGATATTCGGGCAATGTACATTTCCCAATTGCCGTTGCGCAGGCTGGAATAAACCAGTGAGCGGTTGTCGGCACCGAACGACAGCCCTTCTTCTGCTTCGGGAGTATGGGTGATCTGTTTGGTCGTTCCGTACTCGACGGAGGTAACAAACACATCTCCGCGGACGATGAACGCCACCTGCTTGCCGTCGGGCGAAACCACCGCTTCGCTGGCTCCTCTGGTGAATGTCAGTGTGGCCGGGATGTCTTCATCGTCGCGTGTAAGCGAAATGTTTACTTTTTTCGGTTTTCCTCCGGTTTGCTGTGTATAGATTTCTCCGTCATAAGTATAGCAGAGCAGGCCGTTGTTTCCGGCGGAAAGGAAACGCACCGGATTTGTTTTGAATGCGGTGAGCTGTTCTGTCTGTTGCGGATTGTCAAGAGAAGCTTTGTATACGTTGAACGAGCCTCCGTTGCGTTCGCTCAGGAAATAAAACGCATTCTCGTCGCCGGTCCATACCGGATTGCGGTCCTCTCCTGCATGGTTTGTCAGATTGGTATGCTTTCCCGTCTGGGTGTCGTACATCCAGACGTCGCGGGTGATGGACGAAGTATGGTGCTTGCGCCATTCGTCTTCGAATCCCTTCCTGTCCTGGTAAAGGAATCTGCTTCCGGCCTTGTCAAAGCAGACAAGTTCGGCTGGAGTTCCAAGAATCTGTTCTGTCTTTCCTCCCTCTGCCGGCACTTTATACAGTTCGGTCATGGCAGAAGTCGGGAAGAGGGCGCTGTTGGCCGGATCCTGTATGCTGGCTGAGAACACCACGTACTTTCCGTCGGGAGTGAAAGCCGAAGGAGTTTCTGCGGCCGAATTCATTGTCAGCCGTTTAGCCGACCCTCCTTCTGCCGGCATTACGAAGATGTCGGCGTTTCCGTAGCGGTCGCTTGCAAAGGCGATTTGTTTGCCGTCAGGGCTCCACACGGGAGAGGATTCATACGAATCTTGCGTTGTGAGCCGCACGGCTTCTCCGCCCGTTGCGGCTACCTTATAAATATCCCCTTTGTAACAAAACACAATATTCTTTCCGTCGGGCGAGATTCGCACGTCGCGCATCCAAAGAGGGGTGGCTGCCGTGGCTCCTGCCGTAACGGTTCCCAATACAAGGCTTAGCAATAGTTTCTTCATTTTGTCTGATAAATTTAAATTTCCGTTTACAGCGCGGAAAGTTATCAAAAATAACCGAATCGGCAAAATCAGTTTTTGAATGTTGTGCAATTTGCCAGCTCAGGGGCAGACCGACGGGCATTGGCTGGTGACCTGTGGGCGGAAAGGAAGGTTGCGCAACAAAAAAAGTGAAGATTTATTTGGAGCATATTCTAAAAAACATGTATCTTTGCACCGTTTTCTGAGGAAAACGCATGAAGTTTGGACTATGGTGTAATGGTAGCACAACAGGTTTTGGTTCTGTTTGTCCAGGTTCGAATCCTGGTAGTCCAACAGAGATTCTCCGAAAAGCTTTGCTCTTCGGAGAATCTTATTTTGAGGGCACTCTTGATATGCCTTGTCCGCCGCTGGAAGATAACAGGCAACTTAAAAAAATGAGCCGTCATCTTCATGAAGATAAGCCGTCATCTTGTCCAACTTGTCCCATCATCTTAATCGGTTTTTCCCATCATATTTTTTCAGGTTGTTTTTATTTTCCGAATACGCATGGCAAGAAACTTGTACCTGTAAAAGATTGTTACATAATTCATGCAAAAGTAATCCGAAAGAAACCGTTCTGTAACATAAAACAGCGACTTTTGTGCAAACTAAAATCAAGAGGAGGACACAGACAATGGAAACTATCGGAAACAAATACGTAGTGGAATGCACTTCGGGCGGAGAGTATTATGCTTATCTGTTGAATCACGAACAATGCTGCGCTTTCGGGGAAACGGCAGAAGAGGCCATTGAAAACCTTGAAGAGGCCGCCGAAGAGTTCTTCAGCGAAATCAATTCGGTCTTCTACATCGAAGACATCGCGTGAGAGGAAAGCTCTAACACACCAAATAGATAATTGCCAATATTTTTTAGTCATTCGGCCATCTCTGTGCGAACAGCGATGGCTTGTTTTTTGAAATGCCATATTAACTCGGCAGACATATCTCTGTAATATTATCGGGCTATTTTTGTATGTCGTTAAGAGAAAAACATAGATATGGAAGGAAGACCTTATTACCGGACCATTGTAGTTTCGGACATTCATCTGGGTACATCCCATTCGAAGGTAAACCAAATCAGCGATTTCTTAAGAAGGGTTGACTGTGACCGGCTCATCCTGAACGGGGACATCATCGACGGCTGGCATCTGCAGAAGTCGGGCATCGGCAAATGGAAACAGGAGCATACGCACTTCTTCAAGATCATCATGAAGATGATGGAGAAGCACGGGACGGAAATCATTTATGTGAGAGGGAACCACGATGACTTTCTCGACAATCTGGCTCCGCTGCGCCTTGCCAATCTCCATATTGTAAAAGATTATATGCTGGAGAGCAACGGGAAGCATTACTTCGTGACGCATGGGGATGTTTTCGACAAGGTGACGACCGAAATGAAATGGCTCGCCAAGTTGGGCGATATAGGCTACACCCTGCTGCTCTGGCTCAACAGCCTGTATAACAAGTATCGCGTGAAGCGGGGAAAGCCTTACTATTCGCTTTCGCAGGCCATCAAGCAGAAAGTGAAGTCTGCCGTATCTTATATTTCTGACTTTGAGAATGTGCTGGTTGATTTTGCGCGTGCGCGCCAGTGCGAGGGAGTGATTTGCGGGCATATCCATCACCCTGAGAACCGGATGATAAACGGCATCCATTACCTTAATTCGGGCGACTGGGTAGAAACCATGTCGGCTCTGACGGAAGACGTGGACGGAGAATGGAGGGTTGTCTATTATTCAGACCTTGCCGGAGCGGTTCCGCCGGAAGAGGAGAGCGAACAAGAAAATGTATTACCTTTAATATCTATAGCTTCATGAAAGTACTGTTTGTTGTTCAGGGTGAGGGCAGAGGACATCTTACTCAGGCTATAACAATGGAAAAGTTGCTGAAAGGCAACGGGCACGAGGTGGTTGAAGTGCTGGTCGGAAAAAGCGAGTCGAGGCGTCTGCCTGGATTCTTCATCCGTTCCATGCATGCTCCCATCAGGCAGTTTACGAGTCCGAACTTTTTGCCTACGCATGCCAACAAGCGGGCGAATCTCTCCCGGAGTGTGGCGTATAATCTGCTGAAGCTTCCTGAATACTTCGAGAGCATGTGCTATATCCGGCAGCGCATAGAAGAAACCGGTGCGGAGCTGGTCATTAACTTTTATGAGCTGCTGACGGGGCTGACTTATTTCTTTCTCCGTCCCAATGTGCCGCAAATCTGCATCGGCCATCAGTATCTTTTCTTACATAAGGATTTCAAGTTTCCCAAGGCCAACCGTTTCAGCCTTTTTTTCCTGAACCTTTTTACGAAGATGACTTCGCTGGGAGCATCCCACAGGCTGGCTCTTTCGTTCCGTCCGATGGACGAAGACGCAGAAAGGCATATCACGGTTGTTCCCCCTCTGCTGCGTTCGGATGTGTTCCGTCAGGAAAGCAGGCAAGGCGACTATATTCACGGGTATATGGTCAATTCGGGCTTTTCGGAAAGCATTATGAAGTGGCACAAGATTCATCCAGAGATGCCTCTCCGCTTCTTTTGGGATCATTGGGAAGAAGAACCGGTGAAGAAAATAGACGGCACGCTTTCGTTTTACCAGCTTGATGACGTGGAGTTCTTGCGTCAGATGGCGGGATGCAAGGCTTATGCCAGCACGGCGGGGTTCGAGTCAATCTGCGAGGCCATGTATTTGGGGAAGCCGATCATGATGGTTCCGGCCCATATCGAACAGGAATGCAATGCCTTCGATGCAGAACAGAACGGAGCCGGCATCATTGACGGGAACTTCAATCTGGACAATCTGGTTGACTTTGCCGGCAGATTCCGGCCCAACAGAGAGTTCCGCAGATGGGTTGAATCGGCCGAATACATCATTTTGAATGAAATCGAGCGTTTTGCTCCGCAAAATTCTTTGCATCAGATGTATATGGTAGAAGAATTTGTGTAAAAAAGTCTAAAATTCTCTGTTGAAATCATCTTGTAACATAAAATCGTTTATTTTGCAAAAAAAGTGATTTTATGGCACAGAAGAAGAAAGAAAACCCTTATCTGGAAAGGGATATCAGTTGGATGTATTTTAACAGACGTATTTTGCAGGAGGCGTGTCGCCCGCATGTTCCTATTCTGGAACGTATGGCTTTTCTGGGGATCTACTCGAACAATCTTGATGAATTTTTCCGCGTGCGTGTCGCCACACAAAGCCGTATTGCCGAGTGTATGGACCGCTCGGCTGCGGCTGAGAGGGAAAAGGCGAAAAAGCTGCTCAAGCAGATCGGAAAAATAAACTCTCATTACGTAAAGGACTATGAAGAAGCTGTGCATAATGTAACTGCCGACCTGCGCAAAGACAACATTTATCTGGTTTCAGACGCGGAAGTGACTTCCGAGCAGTTGGAATTCATACGCTCGTTCTATAAAGCTAAAATTTACGGATTTCTGATTCCCGTATGGTTCTCGGCAATCAAGCTGCTTGATTATGAAAACGACGAGAATATCTATCTTGCGGTGAAGGCAACGAAAACAGGGGAAAAAGCTGTGTCGGACTATGCCTTCTTGGAGCTTCCGGTAAATATCTGCGGACGCTTTGTGCGTCTTCCGGACAGCGGCGACAAGAGTTATCTGATGTATCTTGATGACGCAATCCGCTGCTGCCTGCCTCTGGTGTTTGAGGGGCTGGGCTTCGACAAGTTCGAAGCGTATGCTTTCAAGTTTACGCGTGACGCAGAAATGGAAATAGACAACGACCTGCGTACGGGTACGCTGCAGAAAATTTCGAAGGGTGTGAAAAGCCGTAAGCGCGGTGAGCCGCTGCGTGTGATTTATGACTCGAATATGCCGAAAGACTTGCTGAAACGGGTATTGAAGAAGCTTGATCTCGACAGCATGGACACGGTAATCAGCAGCGGACGCTATCAGAACCATAAAGACCTGATGAAATTCCCTGACTGCGGACGTCCGCATCTGAAATATCCTTCCTGGCAGCCCATTCTGAAGAAAGAGCTTGACGGGTCGGACAGCCTGCTGCACAAGATTCAGGAGAAGGACCGCTTTATCCATGTGCCTTATCACAGCTTTGATTCATTTATCCGTGTGCTTCAGGAGGCGGCTGTGAGCAAGGAGGTAGAAAGCATCAAGATTACCCTCTACCGCCTGGCCAAGGAGTCGAAGGTGGTGAAGGCTCTTATCGGTGCAGCCCGGAACGGGAAAAAAGTGACCGTATGCATTGAACTGCTGGCACGGTTTGACGAAGCGTCAAATATCAACTGGTCGAAAAAGATGCAGGATGCGGGAATTAAAGTGATTTTTGGTGTGGAAGGCTTGAAAGTGCATTCCAAGATCACGCATATCGGCATGAAGAAGGGGCCGGATATAGCCTGCATCAGCACCGGCAACTTCCATGAGGGCAATGCGCGCATGTATACCGACTGCATGCTGATGACCGCTTATCCGCGGCTGGTAAGGGACGTTGACCATGTATTTGATTTTATCGAACGCCCGTATACTCCCATTAGATTCAAGGAACTGCTGGTTTCTCCCAACGAGATGAAGAACAAGTTTGTGGCGCTCATCAATAATGAAATAAAGAACAAGAAGGCGGGAAAACCGGCTTACATCAAGATAAAGATCAACCATATCACCGACCCGATTATGGTGAACAAGCTGTATGAAGCGTCGCAGGCCGGTGTCGACATTGATCTGGTGCTCCGTGGCAACTGCTCGCTGGTGACTGGAATTCCCGGAATCAGCTCCAACATCAGAATTCACGGAATTATTGACCGTTATTTGGAACATTCACGTATCTTTGTATTTGCCAACGGCGGTGAGGAGAAGGTGTTTATCGGTTCTGCCGACTGGATGCCGCGCAACCTCGACAACCGCATTGAAGTGATCACTCCTGTCTATAATCCGGAAATCAAGGAGGAGATGAAGCTCATCGTTGAATACGGGCTGAAAGACACGATGCAGGGACGCATCGTCGACGGGCACGGAGAAAACAAGTTCTGGGGAGAGGAAGAAGAAGGCGCCCAGCCTTTCCGCTCTCAAGAAGCACTTTACAATCATTATGTGGCAGAGAACATGAATGACTAAATAATTATGGATTTGAAAGACAAATTTGAAAGCTACGGCTTCAACTATGCTGCAATTGACATCGGTTCGAACGCGGTCCGTCTGCTCATCAAGCATGTGGAGGAAGACCGGAACGGAAAGGCGACTTTCTCGAAAGTGCTTCTTTTGCGCGTGCCTCTCCGTTTGGGATTTGATGTGTTTGCCATGGGGAAGCTCTCCGAACGGAAAGAGAAAGACATGATCCGGCTGATGGACGCTTTCCAGAATCTTATGAAAATTTACGATGTGGAGGATTATCGTGCCTGCGCCACTTCGGCCATGCGTGATGCCAAGAACGGAAAGGCAATCATCAAGCGCATCAAGAAGAAAACGGGCATCAACATCGAAATCATTGACGGACAGGAAGAAGCGAAGATGGTCTACAATAACCACATCGAATGCATGGAAGACCGGAACGGAAACTATATGTATGTGGATGTGGGCGGCGGAAGCACCGAAATCAACTTGCTTTCTCAGGGAGAACTGGTGTGCAGCCGTTCGTATAACATCGGCACGGTAAGAATCCTGAACAAGGCGGTGAAATCCAGCGAATGGGAACGCCTGAAAACCGACATGGCTGACATTGCCAAATCATATCCCGGAACAAACATTATCGGTTCGGGAGGAAATATCAACAAGATTTACCGTCTGGTTGAAAAGAAAGACAAGAAAGAGCAGAAAATGCCGGTTGAGGCGCTCCACGAGCTGCACGACAGTCTGAAGGTGCTCTCGGTGGAAGAACGTATGGAGAAATACCAGTTGAAGCCCGACCGTGCGGATGTTATCGTGCCGGCAGGGGAAATATTCACGACCATTGCCGACATTATCCATGCCAACTATGTATACGTGCCGGTAATCGGTTTGTCTGACGGCATCATCGACGGACTGTATGCGCACCATCTGGAAGAGGAAAAGGCTGCGTTGGGCGGCAACTGAATGCGTGTGGTCTTCCCGTACCAAACCTTTTCTGAAAGGATAAAATCTCTTGCTCCAGGCTAAAGATACATATCTCCAGCCTGGAGATACATATTTTTAACCTGAAGATGCATATCTTTAGGCTGAAGACAGAAATGCCGACCACATTTCTGTCTTTTTGTATCCGGAACTTCCGGAGTGTTCTGCCCGGCGCATCCTCCTTTTTCGTATGCCCGAGAATTTCGCCGTATCATAAAATCACGTATCTTTGCAGGAGTTTTTCATTTACGTCGAACACAACAAAAAAGAAAGGGAAACATTGTGGCTAAAGATAATGAAGTGGTATTGACCCCGATGATGAAGCAGTACTTTGAACTGAAGGCGAAGCACCCGGACGCGATTATGCTGTTCCGGTGCGGTGACTTTTATGAAACTTATTCGGAGGATGCTGTGACTGCTGCCGATATTTTGGGAATCACGCTGACCCGGCGCGCCAACGGACAAAGCAAGACTGTAGAAATGGCGGGTTTTCCTTACCATGCGCTCGACACTTACCTGCCCAAGCTGATACGTGCAGGCAGGCGTGTGGCTATCTGTGACCAGCTGGAGGATCCGAAAACGACGAAAAAGCTGGTGAAGCGGGGCATCACGGAGCTGGTGACACCGGGAGTAGCCATCAATGACAATGTGCTTTCTTATAAAGAGAACAACTTTCTGGCAGCCATACACTTCGGGAAAACCGCTTGTGGTGTGGCTTTTCTAGACATCTCGACCGGAGAGTTTCTCACGGCGGAAGGTCCTGCGGACCATATAGACAAGCTGCTGAACAATTTCGCTCCGAAGGAAGTGCTTTTTGAACGCGGAAAGAAGCCGATGTTCGAAGGAAACTTCGGCAACAAATTCTTCACCTTCGAGCTTGAAGACTGGGTGTTTACCGAAAACTTCGGGAGAGAAAAGCTGCTGAAGCATTTCGACACCAAGAACCTCAAAGGGTTCGGTATCGAGAATCTTCATAACGGCATCGTGGCTTCGGGAGCTATCCTTCAGTATCTGGAGATGACGCAGCATTTCCAGATTGACCATATCACTTCGATCACGCGCATCGAAGAGGAGCGGTACGTGCGTCTTGACAAGTTTACGGTGAGAAGCTTGGAGCTTGTAGGAAGCATGAATGACGAAGGAACCAGCCTGCTCGACATTATCGACCGTACGGTCAGTCCGATGGGCGCGCGTATGCTGAAGCGCTGGGTGCTGTTCCCTTTGAAGGAGATACGGCCGATAAACGAGAGGCTGGATGTGGTGGAGTATTTTTTCCGAGAACCGGATTTCAAGGATTTTGTTGAGGAAAAGCTGCATCTGATCGGCGATTTGGAACGCATCATCTCGAAGGCGGCGGTAGGACGCATTTCGCCGAGGGAGGTGGTGCAGCTGAAAGTGGCTTTGCAGGCAATCGAACCGATCAAGAATGCATGTCTGAATGCGGACAACGAGAGCCTGCGGCGCATCGGCGAACAGCTGCAGCCCTGCGCTGAGCTGCGCGACCGGATTGCCAGAGAGATAAAGAACGATCCGCCGCTGCTCATCAATAAAGGCGGAGTGATTGCGGATAACGTGAACGGAGAGCTTGATGAACTGCGCAAGATTGCTTATTCGGGAAAAGACTATCTGCTTCAGATACAGCAGCGGGAGATCGAACAGACAGGCATTCCCAGCCTGAAGATCGCCTATAACAATGTGTTCGGCTATTATATTGAAGTAAGGAATACCCACAAGGATAAGGTTCCTTCCGACTGGATCCGCAAGCAGACGCTGGTCAATGCGGAGCGTTACATCACGCAGGAACTGAAGGAGTATGAAGAAAAGATTCTGACAGCGGAAGAAAAGATTCTGATTCTGGAAACCCGCCTGTATAATGAACTGGTGGCCGGACTGACCGAATACATTCCTTCCATCAAGGTCGACGCATCGCATATTGCGCGGCTGGATTGCCTGCTTGCATTTGCCGGCGTGGCGAAGGAGAACAGATACATCCGCCCGGTAGTGGCTGACGATGACATTCTTGATATCAGACAGGGACGCCATCCGGTCATTGAGAAGCAGTTGCCTTTGGGAGAGAAATACATAGCCAATGATGTTTATCTGGATACGGAGAAACAGCAGATCATCATTATTACCGGACCGAATATGGCCGGAAAGTCGGCTTTGCTCCGGCAGACCGCATTGATCACGCTGATGGCTCAGATCGGATGCTTTGTGCCGGCGGAAAGCGCGCATGTGGGGCTGGTCGACAAGGTCTTTACACGTGTGGGAGCAAGCGACAACATCTCTGTCGGCGAGTCAACCTTTATGGTTGAGATGAACGAGGCTGCCAATATCCTGAACAACCTTTCTCCCCGCAGCCTGGTGCTTTTTGACGAACTGGGGCGAGGAACTTCCACTTATGACGGCATCTCGATCGCGTGGGCGATTGTGGAGCATATCCACGAGCACAAGCGCGCCCGTGCCCGCACGCTTTTCGCTACGCACTATCATGAGCTGAACGATATGGAGGCTAAGTTCTCGCGTATAAAGAACTACAATGTTTCGGTGAAGGAAGTGGACAACAAGGTAATTTTTCTCCGCAAACTGGAACGGGGAGGCAGCGAGCATTCCTTTGGTATTCATGTGGCGAAGATGGCCGGCATGCCCAAGTCTATCGTGAAGCGGGCGGAAGAGATTCTGTGCCAGTTGGAAAAAGAGAACCGTCAGGAGGGTATTGCTTCCAGATCGGTTGCAGCGGCGGCGGCATCACGTCCGAAACCCGGAGAAGGAGTGCAGTTGAACTTTTTCCAGCTTGATGACCCTGTATTGTGCCAGATACGTGACGAGATTCTGAATCTGGACGTCGACAATCTGACTCCGCTGGAGGCTCTGAACAAGCTGAACGACATAAAGAAAATCGTGAGGGGAAAATAGTTCTTCGCAACCCTTCCTGCGGCAGCCGTTTGTCTATGATTCTGCGGTGTATTGTCTGGGTGTTTTGCCGAAAGCAGCCTGGAAGCATTTCGAGAAGTAAGACGGGTTGGAGTATCCTACCATATACATGACTTCCGCGATGCTGAACTTCTTTTGTTTGAGCAGCATGGCAGCTTTTTTCATCCGGATGGACTTGATGTATTCTACGGGACTCATGCCTGTGAGCTGTTTCAGTTTGCGGTAAATCTGTTTGCTTCCCATCCCGGACAGTTCGCAGAGCGAGTTTACGTTCAGGTCTGAATCCGAAATATGGTCTTCAATGAGCTGGGTGATGCCGGCCAGAAATTTTTCGTCCTGCGAAGCGATGTTGTCCGGTTCCTTGGGAGTGGACAGGCTGTCAACTCTCGCTTTGGTTTCATAGGCTGCTTTGTTGTCAAGAAGCTGTGCCACCTTGTATAAGAGCAGCTCAGCGTCAAAGGGTTTGGAGATGAAGGCATCTATTTTTGATTGCAGGCTTTCCCGCCGCGTTTCCCTGTCGTCTTTGGCCGTAAGCAGAATGATGGGGATGGTGGACGTGTTTATGTTCTTTTTCAGGATGTCGCTCATTTCGATTCCGTCCATAACCGGCATCATAAAGTCTGAGATAATGAGGTCGGGCATGTGGCTTCCAACGCTCGACAACGCTTCTTTTCCGTCCGATGCGTACAGGCAGTTGTAGTGACCTGTCAGGATATTTCCTATCATATCCCTCATCTCGGCATTGTCGTCAACGACCAGAACGGTTTGTTTGTCCTCATCTTCCGTATTCTCAGCTTCTTCCGGCTGAAGGTTGATTGTCCGGTCGGCGGGAAAAGACAGGGTAAACGACGTTCCTTTGCCGTCATCAGAAGTCACGGAAACAGCTCCATGGTGCATTTCTGTATAGGTCTTGACCAGATATAGCCCGATGCCTGTGCCTTCCTTGACGTGCTTGGTGCGTGACGACTGGAAGAATCGCTGGAAGATGTAAGGGAGTTCGTTTTGTGGAATGCCGATTCCGGTATCTGAAATGGTTATGGATACTGTTTCCCGTTCTTCGTCATAATGGATGGCGACTGATACGCTTCCTTCTTCCGGCGTGTATTTGTTTGCGTTTGACAGCAGGTTATTGATGATCGAGTCAAACTTGACAGCATCCATGTCCATATAAAGCTTGTCCGTGTCGCTGGTGAATTTCCATTCGTGCTTGTGCGTTACGTCAGCTTCGGCAAATCCCATGTATATGCTTCTGACGCGTGAAACCAGTTCGATTCGTGAAGTTATCAGAAACGAATCCTCCTTGCTGTCGATGCGGTTGAAGTCAAGCAGCTTATGAATCATTGCATTGAGTGACATGGCGTTCCGGTATACGCTTTCCAGCATGGCCTTTTGCCTGGAGTCTTTGGTGTCTATGATCAGCTTGCTTACCGGTGCGATAATCATGCTTACCGGATTTTTCAGATCATGCGAGATGTTTGAAAGAAAGTTGATTTTTCTTCGCGACTGTTCCAGTATCTGTCTTTTTTCGATGCGTTCCAGCCGAAGCCGGTTCTTGACAATGAAAAAATTGATGATCCATGCAATAAGCGCGCTTGCCAGCATGAAGTAGCATATTTTTGCCCAAAGAGTATAGTACCATGGCGGGAGGATGTTGACAGTCAGAAGATTGTCTGTTTCTTTTCCGCTTTCCATGTCTTTCACCGACAGTTGGTATTTTCCGTATGGCAGGTTGTTGTATACGATTCGGTTTGAATGTCCGTTTTCCAGGTGCCATTTGCTGTCGAGCCCTTTCAGTCTGTATGCAAACATTTTTCTTTCCGTTTGCGAATAGGGAAGGTCGGAAAACTCCAGGATCAGGTTGTTTTCCGTATGTTTCAGGCTGACTGTTTCACTGTAGCGGATGCTCTTTTCTGTCTTGAACGGATGGTTGTTTACGTAAATGCCGGTCAGGCGCACGGTTGTGGGCATCTGTTCGGGTTCGTTGACTATCGACTGGCTGCAAATGCCTATTCCGTCGTTTCCTCCGAGAATCACCCGGCGGTTGGTCTTGTCATAGTAAAGACAGGAAAACGGGCGGTCGGCAATGCGCAGCCGGGTAGCCTTGCACTCGCTTTTGCATATAGTCCAGAGCCCTTTGGAGGTTGAAATCCAGATAGCGTTTTCCACCTCTGTCATCGACAGTATTCCGCAGTCGTGTGATTCTTCAAGAGGGATGAGGTCTGTGTGCTCCGTGGCCGGGTCGATACGGAGTATCTGATTGTGGCATCCTATCCATACCAAGCCCTCTGAATCGGTCATGAGAAAGTCTGGCTGTGTCCCTGAAAGCGAGTCGGGGAGGTTGAATGTAGAGATGGCATTTGTTTCAGGGTTCAGTTTCTGGATCCCGTTATTGTAGAGCATGAGCCAGATATTTCCGGTTTTGTCTTGCACGATCTGGTTCACGAACATGCTTTTCAGTCCGTCGGCCGATGTATAGTTCTTGTCTGCGATAAGATAGTTGGAGCGCGATTCTTTCAGTTTCTTCATGCTGATGCGGAAGATTCCCCCGAGGCAGGTACTTATCCAAAGGTTTTTCTGCTTGTCTTCAAACAGATAGTATGCCCAGTTTGCGTTGTAGGTATGGGTGCTGTCGGTTATGAAATAATGCACGAACTGTCTGGTCTGTTTGTCGTATCTTTCAATGCTTCCGTCCGTAGCTATCCACACATCTCCGTCGTTGTCTTCATAGATATGCCGGATGCGGTTGTGCGCCAGAGGGAGTGAGGTGTTTACCTTGAACCAACGGACTTGCGGTTTCTCTTCGTCCAGGCTTGTCAGTTGCAGCAGTCCGTCCGTACCTCCTGCCCAGTAGGTTCCTTTCGAATCATGCAAGATTGAGTAAAACTGGTTTCCCTCTCCGCTGTCGGTCAGTTGCCAGATCGGCATGAAGCGGTAGTGTCTGGAGTTTTTTGCCAGCGATACTCCATTGTCGGTCCCGATCCATACGTTGGCGTTTGCATCAGCAAACAGACTCCATACGATGTTGTTTGGCAGGGAGGCTGTATTTCTGGAATCATGGCGGAGGTGGGTGATTTGCCGTGTGGATTTGTCGAAAATATACATTCCATTGTCTGTTCCGAGCAAAAGATTCTTTTCCGTGTCGAAGGCCAGCGATTTGATAGAGTTCCGGTGAAACGATTCGATTCGTTCCGTTTTTCCGTCCGGCTTATACTTCATCAGTTCACCTTCGGTTCCTATCCAGATACACCGCTCTTCCTTGTCTTCCAGCAGAGCGTTGATGAAAAGGTTCTTGTGTTCGTTGGGATTTTGGATGTTTATCTGTTTGAAGTCATTCTTTTCTTCGTTGAAGCTGCACAACCCGTTGTAGGTGCCTACATAGAGCGTACTGTCTGATGATAGCAGCAGTGAATAGATGGTGGGGTGCGGAAGATTGCTGTTGCGGGGAGTGAACTGGCGGAGGCGTTTTGTGTTCAGGTCATAAAGAAACAAGCCGCTGAACGTGCCTATCCAGAGCCGGTCTTCCTGGCGGGCAATGCTGCGCACATCGGCAGGGAAAGAAACCGGTGCGGGCAGATAATGGTCTGTTTTATAATTGTATATCAAGATGCCGTTGTCTGTTCCGAGATAGAAACAGTCGCCGATGCATATGCCGCAGTAGATGCGCACGTTGTTTTCCGTTCCGTACTCAAAATGGGCGTGGGCGGTGTATCCGTCGTAGCTGAGCAGGCCTGCGTTTGAGCCAAACCATATCAGGCCGCTGGGATCTTGCAGGAAGCAGCTGGTGATGGACGATTCGGTATCGTTGTGAATCCTTTCAAGTTGCAGGTAAGAAATCTGCTGCCCGAAAGCAGAAAAAAGGCTTTGCAGAATCAGGGTCAGGAGCAGCAGAATATGTTTTTTCATACGGAGTGATTTTGGGTAAATGATACATTAGCAAAGGTAACAAGATTTTTTAATTTGTAAATGCCTATAAACCTGTTAACTTTCATTATCTTTGCACGTCTGATGGGAAATAAATAAAAATCAAATATATAATTACTCGCTATGGAATATAATTTCAGAGAGATTGAGAAGAAATGGCGGCAGAAGTGGGTGGAAAATAAAACCTACAAGGTTGCTGAAGATGAAACAAAGAAAAAATATTATGTGTTGAATATGTTTCCTTACCCTTCGGGTGCAGGACTGCATGTGGGACATCCCTTGGGATACATCGCCAGTGACATTTATGCGCGCTATAAAAGGCTGCAAGGGTTCAATGTGTTGAATCCGATGGGCTATGACGCTTACGGCCTGCCTGCCGAACAGTATGCCATCCAGACCGGACAGCATCCGGCGATCACTACTGTCAACAACATCAACCGCTATCGGGAGCAGCTTGACAAGATCGGCTTTTCGTTCGACTGGGACCGGGAGGTTCGCACATGTGATCCGGAATATTACCACTGGACGCAATGGGCGTTCCAGAAGATGTTCAACAGCTATTACTGCAACCAGGAACGGCAGGCGCGTCCTATAAGCGAACTGGTCAAAGCTTTTGAAACAAGCGGTACCCAAGGGCTGGATGTGGCTTGCAGCGAAGAGCTGGACTTCACGGCAGAAGAATGGAAGGCCAAGTCGGATAAGGAAAAGCAGGAAACGCTGATGAACTATCGCATTGCTTATTTGGGTGAAACGATGGTGAACTGGTGTCCGGCCTTAGGCACGGTGCTTGCCAATGACGAGGTTGTTGACGGTGTGTCGGAACGTGGCGGCCATCCGGTGGTGCAGAAGAAAATGCGCCAGTGGTGCCTGAGAGTTTCGGCGTATGCCCAGCGTTTGCTTGACGGTCTGGACACAATTGACTGGACTGATTCGCTGAAAGAAACGCAGCGCAACTGGATCGGTCGTTCGGAAGGTGCGGAAGTGCGCTTCAAGGTGAAGGACAGTGACATGGAGTTTACCATCTTCACCACTCGTGCCGATACGATGTTTGGCGTAACATTCATGGTGCTGGCACCCGAAAGTGAGCTGGTTTCTCAACTGACTACCGACGGGCAGCGTGCTGAAGTGGAGGCTTACCTTGACCGCACGAAGAAACGTACAGAGCGTGAACGCATTTCTGACCGCCGTGTGACGGGTGTATTCAGCGGTTCGTATGCTGTCAATCCGTTTACGGGTGAAGCTGTGCCTGTCTGGATCAGCGATTACGTATTGGCGGGATACGGTACGGGAGCCATTATGGCGGTTCCGGCTCACGACAGCCGTGACTATGCGTTTGCAAAGCATTTTGGCCTGCCGATTGTTCCTTTGGTGGAAGGATGCGATGTAAGCGAAGAAAGTTTCGATGCGAAAGAAGGCATCGTATGTAATTCTCCGAAAGAAGGCGTTACGCCATATTGTGATCTGAACTTGAACGGACTGACCATCAAGGAAGCGATTGCAGCGACCAAGAAATATGTGAAGGAACATAACCTGGGGCGTGTGAAGGTAAACTACCGTCTGCGTGACGCCATCTTTTCGCGCCAGCGTTATTGGGGCGAACCGTTCCCTGTGTATTATAAGGACGGGATGCCTTATATGATTGACGAAAGCAAGCTGCCGCTGGAATTGCCGGAAGTAGACAAGTTCCTTCCGACAGAAACAGGCGAGCCGCCGTTGGGGCATGCAGCCAAGTGGGCCTGGGATGTAACGAAGGGCGAAGTGGTGGAGAACTCAAAGATTGACAATGTGAATGTGTTCCCGCTCGAACTGAATACCATGCCGGGATTTGCCGGTTCAAGCGCTTATTATCTGCGCTACATGGATCCGCACAACAGCAAGGAGCTGGTTTCTGAGAAGGCTGACCGTTATTGGCAGAACGTGGATTTGTATGTCGGCGGAACAGAACATGCGACGGGACATCTGATTTATTCCCGTTTCTGGAACAAGTTCTTGTATGATTTGGGTGTAAGTGTCAAGGAAGAGCCCTTCCAGAAACTTGTGAACCAGGGCATGATTCAGGGACGAAGCAATTTTGTTTACCGCATCAAGGATACCAATACTTTTGTTTCGCTGGGACTGAAAGATCAGTATGATGTGACTCCGCTGCACGTGGATGTAAACATTGTATCGAACGACGTTCTTGACATTGAAGCCTTCAAAAACTGGCGTCCGGAATACAATACGGCGGAATTCATCCTGGAAGACGGAAAATACATCTGCGGATGGGCCGTTGAGAAGATGAGCAAATCAATGTATAATGTCGTGAATCCGGATATGATTGTAGAAAGATACGGTGCCGATACGTTGCGCATGTATGAGATGTTCCTTGGTCCTGTAGAGCAGTCCAAACCTTGGGACACGAACGGCATCGACGGTGTTCACCGCTTCCTGAAGAAGCTTTGGAACATGTTCTACGACCGTCAGGGCAATTTCATGCCGGCAGAGGGAGAGGCTTCCAAAGAAGAACTGAAATCGATCCATAAGCTGATCAAGAAGGTGACGGCAGATATTGAGGTGTTCTCTTACAATACATCTGTAAGTGCATTCATGATCTGCGTGAACGAACTGACTGCACTGAAGTGCCGCAACAAAGCCGTGTTAAGCGACTTGATTGTGCTTCTGGCTCCGTTTGCTCCTCATCTTGCGGAAGAGTTATGGGAAGCGCTCGGACACGACACAACCGTGTGTGACGCAACGTGGCCGCTGTGCAATGAAGAATATCTGAAGGAAGACTCTGTAAAATATACGGTATCGTTCAACGGAAAGGCTCGTTTCACGATGGAGTTCCCGGTAGATGCAGACAATGATACCATTCAGGCTGCAGTAATGGCCGAAGAACAGTCGCAGAAATGGATTGACGGCAAGACACCGAAGAAGGTGATTATTGTGCCGAAGAAGATTATAAACATCGTATTGTAACCTTTTTATTCACCGTAGAGGGTGCAGAGGGACACAGAGAAAGACGATTGATCTTTGTGCTCTTTGTGTCCTCTGCGGTGATTTTTTTATATCGGTTTTTATGGAATCATCATTGTTAATCAAGAAATTGGGCCGTGAGTCGAAAGACTATCTGGCCATTACGTTCGGTCTGATCTGCTATTCGCTTGGTTGGGCGGCTTTCCTTCTGCCTTATCAGATTACTACCGGGGGAGTGACAGGTATTGCAGCTATCATCTATTATGCCACAGGGATAGAGATCCAGATTTCTTATTTCATCATCAACGCCGTCTTTCTGGGATTTGCCTTGAAGATTCTGGGCCCGAGATTCAGCGTGAAGACTGTGTATGCCATCTTTATGCTGACTTTTCTGCTTTGGTTTTTCCAGATGCTGCTGAAGGACGAAAACGGACATTTGCCGCAACTGCTCGGCCCGAATCAGGACTTCATGGCCTGTGTTATCGGGGCAGGTCTTTTGGGTTTCGGCATAGGCATCGTGTTCTGCAACAACGGTAGCACGGGCGGAACGGATATCATCGCATGGATTATCAACAAGTATAAGGACGTGACGCTGGGCCGGATGATGATGTACTGTGACATTGTCATCATTTCTTCCTGCTATTTCATTTTTCATGACTGGCGCAGGGTGCTGTTTGGCTTCTGTGTGCTGTTTATCATGAGCATTGTGATCGACTACGTTATCAACAGTGCCCGCCAGTCGGTGCAGTTCCTGATCTTTTCGCGCAAATACGAAGAAATCGCTGAAGGAATAGCCACGAAGATTGACCGCGGCGTGACGCTGCTCGACGGGAAAGGATGGTACAGTAAGCAGGAAATCAAAGTGGTGGTGGTGCTGGCTAAGAAAAGCGAGTCAATAGACATTTTCCGTCTGGTGAAGGATATAGACCCGAATGCTTTCGTTTCCCAGAGCAACGTGGTGGGCGTGTACGGCGAAGGGTTTGACAAGCTGAAAGTGAAATAGGGGAGTGTGCCGTGAGCAGAGAGGTTCTCATACAAGTGTCCTATCCTCACGGACCGGACACAGGCAATGTATATGATAATGAAAAGAAAAGTGTGTCCTTAGTTGTTTCCGCCGCTAAGGCATGATAGAGGCTGATGACGCTTTGTATCTCATCGTAGCGGTCGGCTATCAGTGTCAGGCGGGCTGACAGCAGCGACTGGCGCGCGGTAAGAGCTTCCAGGAAGTTTGTTGTTCCGTGTTCCATCAAGAGCTGCGTGTCGTGTACCGTGTTTTGCGGGTGTTTAACCTGTTCGTCGTTCAGGCGTATCCGTTCGCGGGCCGTCTGCCATTGCGACAGGGCGTTGTTCACTTCTTCGCCGGCATCAAGCAGCGACTGCCGGAAGCTGAGCAAGGCTTCTTCTTGCTGAGCCTTTGCTATTTTCAGGTTAGCAATGTTTTCTCCGCGGTTGAAAAGAGGCTGTATCAATGATCCGATGGCCTGCAGAAGCCATCCGCCCGGATTGGTTATGGTTGTCCCTCCATTGTTTGTCCATCCTGCCGCACCGTTTAGCGTGATGCTCGGATAGAAGGCCGCCCGTGCGCTGTTGGTTGTATAGAATGCCTGCTTTAATGCGGCTTCAGCCTGCCGGATGTCCGGACGGTTTGCGAGCAGGTCGAGCGGAACTCCCGTGCTGAGGTTTTGCGGAAACGACTGGCGGCTGAGGCTTCCCCGTTCGATATGCCTTGCTGTTTGTCCCAAGAGGGAAGACAGCGAGTTTTCCGTTTCTTTTATGCTTTGCTGAAGGCTGAGCAGCGAGGCGGCTGCATCGGCACGGCTGGCTTCTGCCTGACTTACGGTCGAGCGGTCGGCCTGTCCGGCTTTCATCAAGGAATAGAGCGTTTGCACGTATTCCTTCCAGTTTTCCACGGTTTCGGCAGTGACATTTGCTTGTTCGTCAAGCATCAGGAGTGTATAGTAGCTTTCGGCTACGGTGGCGATGAGCTGTGTTTGTACGGCTTGCCGGTAGGCATCGCTTTCTTCCAGTGCAGCGCGTGCGTTTCGCTTTGCGTTTGTCAGTTTGCCGAAAAGGTCGGCTTCCCAGCTTGCCGATGCTCCCAGCGTATAGGTTTTGGCCGGTTTGCTTCTCTCAAAACTGCTCAGGCTTCCTTCCGGATCAAGTTGCAAGGAAGGGAGATAGGCGAGTTTGGAAGACATCAGCGAAGCTTGTGCTTCCTTGACTTTCAGGCGGGCTATGTGGAGATCCGTATTCGTCCGGAGTGCCTGGCTTATCAGATCCTGCAGTTGAGGGTCGGCAAAGAGTTCTTTCCATGAGAGTTCTGCCAGCGACGAAGCGGTGTCGGCAGCCAGTTCTTCACGGAACAGGCTGTCGGTTGTGGCTGTAAGATCGGGTTGCTTGTATTTGTTGTAGATGCCGCATCCTTCAAGCAGGCATGTGGCAAATAGGGCAAACAATATCTTTTTCATATGCTTGGTCATTTTTGTCCGGATTTTCTGCTTTTGCCGGTGTTATTGCTTATTTGTATGATGGTCAATGTCTTCTTTATATATACGTTTGGGCATCAGCCGTTCCTGCATTGCCTGGAACACGATGAAGAGGGCCGGAACGGTGAAGAGCAGGGCGATGGTTCCTATAATCACGCCGCCCACCACGCCTGTGCCGAGCGAGATGTTGCCGTTGGCCCCTGCTCCTGACGCGAATACCAGGGGAAGCATGCCGATAGCCATGCAGAGTACGGTCATCAGAATCGGACGCAGGCGGACGGATGCGGCAGAAACGGCAGCTTGGGCGAGGCTCATTCCCTGGCGGCGGCGTTCGGCGGCGTATTCGGTTACCAGAATCGCAGTCTTGGCCAGCAGTCCGATAAGCATGATCAGTCCCGTCTGCATGTAAATGTTGTTTTCCAGTCCGCACAGATTGCTCAGGGCGAAGCTGCCCAACAATCCGAAAGGTACGCTGAGCATTACCGCCAGTGGGACGAATAGGCTTTCATAGAGAGCGCAGAGAATGAGGTAGACGAATACAATGCAAATGGCAAACACGATGACCGTGTTCGAGCTGCTTCCTGCTTCTTCGCGGGTGATACCTCCGTACTCGTAGCCGTAGCCCACGGGCAATGTGCTCTGCGCCACCTCTTCTACAGCCTTTATGACATCGCCCGAACTGTATCCGTCGTTCATCATGGCATTGATCTGGATGCTGTTGTAGAGGTTGAAGCGGGTCAGCGTTTCCGGCCCGTATGTCTTGGTAAGGGTGACGAATTGTCCGATGGGAGCCATTTCTCCGGCATCTGTGCGTACGAACATGTTGTCAAGCGCACCGGTGTTCAGACGGAAGTCTTTTCCGGCCTGCACATAAACGCGGTAGAGCTTGGAGAACCGGTTGAAGTTGGACGAATAGCTTCCTCCTATGTATCCGGACATGACGTCCAGCACGTCGGTGGGTGATACGCCCATCCGTTTGCATCGCGCGGCATCCACCTCCACACGGTATTGCGGATAGTTTATGTCAAAGGTAGAATAGGCTGTCTGTATTTCGGGGCGTTTGTTCAGTGCCGCGATGAACTTGTCTGTATATTCCTTCAGTGTCGAGATGTCGCCTCCTGCGCGGTCCTGCACATAGAGCTCCACGCCGCTTCCTGTGCTGTATCCCATGATGGTGGGTTGTGCGAAGGCGAAGAGCTTGGCACTGTGTATATTGGCCGTACGGCGGTATATTTCTCCGATGACAGCAGTGATGTAGTCTTCTTCCTTTTGCCGTTCTTCCCAGTTCTTCAGTTTGATGATGAGCATTCCGCCGCTGGCAGCCTGTCCGCCCAGCATGCTGTATCCGGCTACGTTGGAGTAGCGCATGATTTGCGGTATGTCTTTGATGCTGGCTTCCACTTCGGCCATGGCCTTGATGGTTCGTGAAAGGCTGCTTCCGGGAGGCGTGGTGGCGTTGACGAATACAGTGCCCATGTCTTCGTCGGGCACAAGTCCTGTTTTAGTGGACTTCATCAGTACGGCCAGCAGGACGATGGATGCCGCAACACCGGCTCCGATCAGCCACTTGCGGCGGAAGAGCCATTTCACCCCGCTTTTATAGCGTAGCAGGAGGCGGTTGAACGAAGCCTCGAACGCCTGATGGAAACGCGAAGAAAAGCTTAGCTTCTGGCCGGTGGATGCATCGGTGTGCGGCGTCATGATCAGTGCGCAGAGTGCAGGACAGAGTGTCAGCGCATTGATGGCGGATATGCCTACCGCCACTGCCATTGTCAGTCCGAACTGCATATAGAACGTTCCGCTGGTTCCTCCCATAAACGAGGTGGGTACAAACACAGCCATAAATACCAGCGAAGTGGTGACGATGGCCGTGGCGATGCCGTCCATTGCCCGCGTTGTGGCCTGATAGGGCGAGCGGATTCCTTCATCGAACTGCGCCTGCACCGCTTCTACCACCACAATGGCATCGTCTACCACCGTACCGATGACCAGCACGAGAGCGAACAATGTCAGCAGATTCAGTGAAAATCCGGCTACATAGAGGAATGCAAAGGTTCCTACCAGCGATACGATGACCGATATGGCAGGAATGACGGTCGACCGTATGCTTTGCAGAAAGACGTAAACCACGAGAATGACGAGAATGATTGCTTCGACCAATGTTTTCACAACCTCGTGGATGGAAGCATCGAGAAACTCTTTTGTGCTCATCAGGTCCGCCAGCACCAGTCCTTTGGGAAGTTCTTTGTCCACTTCTTCCATCAGTTTGTCTATTTCGCTGATAATTTCGTTTGCGTTCGAGCCGGCTGTTTGTGAGATCATAGCCGTGGCTCCCGGGTGTCCGTTTACCTCACTGTTGTGCGAATAGCTTTGCGTGCCCAGTTCAATGGTAGCGATGTCTTTCAGGCGCAGCACTTCTCCGCCTTCCAGAGAGGTGATGACCAGGTTTCCGAATTCTTCGGGTTTCTCATAGCGTCCGCGGTATTTTAAAGTGTACTGGAATGTGTTGTCCGAGTCCTCGCCTAACGTACCGGTGGCGGTTTCTATGTTCTGTTCGTCAAGAACGGCAGTTATGTCGGCAGGCACCAGCCCGTATTGCGCCATCTTTTGCGGATTGAGCCAGATGCGCATGGCATAGTCGTCCCCCATCACGTTTACGTTTCCCACGCCGCTGATGCGTGACAACCGCGGCTCGATGTTTATCTTGAAATAATTGTTGATGAATGTTTGGTCGTAGCTGTCGTCGGGCGAATAGAGTGCGATGATTTTCAGCATGCTGTTCTGCCGCTTTTCTACGGTGACTCCGATTTGGGTCACTTCGGCCGGCAGCAGTCCCTCGGCCTCGCTCACGCGGTTTTTTGTATTGATAGTCGCCATATCCGGGTCGGTGCCTTGCTTGAAATAGACGGTAATGTCGCCTGCACCGGTATTGGTGGAAGTGGATGTCATATAGATCATGTCTTCTACGCCA
Organism: Bacteroides gallinaceum; assembly: GCF_030373775.1. Taxonomy (NCBI): domain Bacteria; kingdom Pseudomonadati; phylum Bacteroidota; class Bacteroidia; order Bacteroidales; family Bacteroidaceae; genus Bacteroides; species Bacteroides gallinaceum. Next base: position 77,182 of record NZ_JAUDEN010000008.1, read on the forward strand.
TTGATGGCCTCTTCCAGCGGTACGACAACCGATTTCTGTACGGTTTCGGCATTGGCTCCCGTATAAGTGGTCGATACCATGACAGTAGGCGGTGCTATGTCAGGATATTGTTCCATCGGAAGGTTGCTTAGTCCGATAAGTCCTACCAGCAGGATCAACACCGATATTACGCCTGCCAGGATGGGACGGTTTATAAAGGTCTGTAATTTCATAATGCTTTAGTTGATATTGTTTGTTGTAAGAATAGTCCAATCATACTTGTTTGTCGTTTTTGCTTTCATGGCTCTTTCAGGTCTTTTCGTGTCCGCTTTCAATCAGTGTCCCCTCTTGCAGCAGGCCTGCTCCTTCGGCCACGATCACGTCACCGGCCTTCAGTCCTTGCTCTATAATGTATTCTTTTCCGTTGTCAACCGGAAAGACGGTTACGGGAGTGGATGTCGCTTTGCCGTCTGTCACGCGATAGACAAAGATTTTGTCCTGTATTTCGTAGGTAGCCTCTTGCGGTACGACAAGCACATTGTCCATCTGATACGGAAAGACCACCGTTCCGCTTCCTCCGTTGCGCAGCATCCGTTCGGGGTTGGGAAAGGTGGCCCGCAGGCTGACGCTTCCCGTTCCGGTATCGATTGTGCCGCTCATTGCATCTATTTTCCCTTTGTGCGCATACATCAGTCCGTCGCTCAGCCGTAATTCTACTTCAGGCATCTGCTTCATGGCTTCTTCCAGCGTTCCGTTTTCTCGTATCAGCGACAATACCTGATTCTCGGTCATCGAGAAGTAAACATACATTTCCCCGTCGTCCGAAACCGTGGCAAGCGGTGTGGTTATGGAAGCATCGACCAGTGCGCCGACACGGTATGGAATCATGCTTGCCACTCCGTTGACCGGACTTTTCACTTCTGTGTACGAGAGGTCATTCCGCGCGCTGATTTCGGCTGCTTGTGCCTGCTCCAGCGCGGCTTCCGCCTCAAGCAGCTGGTTGCGTGCCGTTTGCAGGTCAAAAGCCGATACGACATGCTCGTTGAACAGCTCTTCTTTGCTGCTTGCAGTCATCCGTGCAGTTGCCACAGCAGCCTCTGCGCTTTTTACGTTGGCCACAGCCGTCTGCAAGGCAGCTTTGTATGGCACCTGGTCGATGATGAAGAGTGTTTGTCCTTTAGTGACTTTTGCTCCTTCTTCGATGCATACTTCTGTTATCGTGCCGCTGACTTGCGGCCGTATTTCCACGCATTGCCTTCCGGTGATGACCGCAGTATAGTTTTGGTTGAGCGTGCGGCTTTCGGCGGTCATGGTCATCGTGTTGTATCTGCCCGTTTCGGCAGTATGCGGTGTGTTGCTGCAGGATGTTGCCAGCAGCAGACATCCGATTTCTGTGTATAAAAACAACTTCTTCATTTCTTTAATTTGATTTTGTTTTTAAGTTAATTCTGACAGCAAAAGTAGGAAGTGCGCTTCTCAGAGTTCGGGTTTCATTCCGTTTTTTGTTGGTTTGAATTTGCTGCTTAATGTTTTTAAACGCTAGTTGCAGAATGTTTTGATTTTTGCAGGCAGGATGGAACGCAAAGAGGCGTATGGCAGAAAAATTGTCAGAATCCGAAAAGAAATAGTTTCAAACCGATGATTATATCTTTTTTCAGTTTACAAACTATAAAACATTGAAAATGATTTCTGCCGTTGGACCGATCTGTCTATTTTTATGGGCAAAATGTCAGATAAGCATGAAATGTAAAGTTTTTTCAGAGTGGATTTCGCCTGAGGCCGTGACTAACGGACAGGTGACAGAGAAGGCCTCCAACAGCAGGATGAGCATACTGGAACTTTCAGGCGAGCATGTGTTTCTTTTGGGGGCGTGTCGGAGAAATCGTGTGAAACTTCTTTGCTGCTCATGGAGGGGGAGATTAGCTTTTCGATACGCGGAGAACGCGTTGCGGTTCTTGCTCCGGCGTACATCGATTTTATCCTTGTCAGCAACAGGTGGAGCGACATAAAGACGAATGCAGCATTTAAAGGCCGCCTGATTCTGTCAGACAAGATTTTCTTTAAGAAAACGATAGACAATATCCGCTTTAATTTTTCGGAAGTCATCTATTGGTGTGCGCAAAAGCCTTTTGTTTCGTTCGGCGACGAGGAGAGCAAGCGCATGATTTTGCTTACAGATCTGCTGATTGACATCATCAATAAGCCGGACCATCATTTCTGCGAGGAAATTCAGAAAGACTTCTTGCAGACCTTGCTGTTGGATTTGTGGAACATCGTTTTCAAGCTATACAAGACAGGTTCTGGCAGCGAAAGGTATGTGTGGGCCGATATGCTCGGCCGTTTTCTCCATCTGGTGCGGACTCATTGCCGTGAACACCATGAGGTGAAATGGTATGCCGAGCAGCTTTGTGTTTCGCCGGATGTGCTTTCGACCAGGTTGCGCAAATTCTACGGGAAGAACGCCAGCCAACTGATTGAGGAAGAGCTGCTGCTGGATGCCAAAGGCTGTCTGCTCGACCCGGAAAAGTCGGTTCAGGATGTGGCGGAGCTTCTCAATTTTTCCGACCAGTCTGCTTTCTGCAAATTTTTTAGACGGTGCTGCGGAGTTTCTCCCGGTGCGTACAGAAAAAATGAATGCATCGAGAAAGAGTGACGTATCCTTATTGCTCTGCAGACTCCGATTCTTTTGTGTATTCTTCGATGCGGAACTGGTTGACGGTTATGTTGATCGAGTCGTAGTTTGTGCGGTATACGACGGTGCGGATAGCCATGCCATCGTTCGCCTCAAGAATATACTCGTTGGCATAATTGCTGTTCATGCGGTACCACATGCCGTTCTGGCCGTATAGAAAGCGGACTACATTCTTTTCCGATTCATAGTCCCAGCTGATTCTGTATGTCATTGTTTCTCCTTTGTTGAACGAAAAAGTGCAGGACTGCTCGTCATAGTCGATGTAGTCGAGATCCGTGACCTCTTCTTTGTAGAAGTTCAATACTGCTGCGCTTCCGAGCGAGTCGTATGCCATCTGGATGTAGTTTTCCGGCACGCAGAGGTATCTGAACGTTTCTCCCAGGTGGATTTTCGGAAGTGGAGTGTATTCGCCTGTTTCGTATTTGTCGCAAGCCTGGGCGATGAAGGGAAGCAATATGGTGAATGCGATTCTTTTAAGTCCCGTTCTATTCATCACGAACCGGACGGGCATATATGATAATGAAAAGATGTTTTGATGCAGAAATATAGTTGTCATGGCTTCTGTCGTAGTTTGTATAAGTTGAAGCAGAGTCTGGAGCATGGTCAGTGGATGCTGATTGTTCCGTCTTCTGCTGTATCCGTATTGTTTTCTGTTTCTTCTTCCTGGTTCTCTTCAGCAATGTAGTAATCTCCTTCTGTGACATACGTTCGTTCTTTGCCGTGTCGGTCATACCATGGATATTCCACAATCACATGCGTCTTCTCCTTTGTTGCGAGTGTGTCGATGTGGAACGAAGCCGTGGCCCTGCCTGTACGGGTTTTTAGGGTATCCCCGTATGCATTGTGGCGCAGACTGAACCGGAGGGTGTCGTTTGTGCTCAGCGTGTCGTTGTAGACAAGATTCAGCAGGTGAGAGATGCCTGATGAAGGATTGTAGTACATTTCAGCCTGCAGGTTCAGACATTCTCCTCCGAACCATGCCCTGAGGATATTGAAGGCATCGTGTCCCAAGGTGTCGGTATCGGAAGGCATGGTGATATAGCTTTTTTCCAAGAGCTGGTGGTATTTGTTCACTTTCACCAGATACCGTGTTTCGCTTTCCCTGTCCAGTATTTCTCCGCTGATGAACACCCTTTTTCCTTCTTCAAGTTCGTGTTCGACCGACGTTTCGTCTATGATAAGCGTATTTCCCTTGTCGGTCAGGATTTTGCCGTCTTTTACCGTACCCATGCTTATGCATCCGGTGCTGTGCGCCGGATAGTAGATTTTCCGGCAGTTGTCGTCGTCATCGCAGGCGGCCAGTCCGGAAAATGCCCATATAAGCGCGACGACATGTTTCCAAGAAATCAGATTCGTTTTCATAACCTCATTGTTTTGTGTTGTACAATTTTTCTGGAACTTGTCTTCGTAGCAATGGTTTTCTTTATGGTGCAAAGAAAAGCAATGCCGGCGGAAATTTGTTTGTCTGAAAGCCGAATAGATTTGTCTGAATCCGATGGGAAAGAAGAAAAAGCTCCGGCATATTCTTCAAACGGCGATGTGGTTTATACAAACGACACTGTGGTTTATACATTCAACATCGTGGTTTATACAAACCACATTGTTGCCTGAAGTTTTAATCCCGGAATTTTATGGCTTCCGCCATGCCGTTTCCGGAAATTATCCGTACCTTTATCCCGATTAAAAACGGTTGACGATATGAAGAAGAAACTGGTCTTTGCAACGAACAATGCGCACAAGCTGGACGAGGTGCGTCAGATATTGGGTGAAAAGGTAGAAGTGCTGAGTCTGAATGATATCAACTGCCATGCAGATATTCCGGAAACCGCCGATACGCTGGAGGGGAATGCGAGGCAGAAAGCGGAATATATCTATAAGAATTATGCGATGGACTGTTTTGCAGATGATACAGGCCTGGAAGTGGAGGCTCTGAACGGCGCACCGGGAGTTTATTCGGCACGCTATGCCGGTGGAGAGGGGCACGATTCTGAGGCGAACATGAAGAAGCTTCTTGCTGAACTGAGCGGGGAAACGAACCGCAAGGCTCAATTCCGCACCGCCATCTGCCTGATTGAAGGCGGCACAGAACATCTCTTTGAAGGCATTGTGAAAGGCCGTATAATCGAAGAAAAACGCGGAGGCTCGGGCTTTGGCTACGATCCGGTGTTCGTGCCCGAAGGCTATGACGAAACTTTTGCCGAAATGGGCAACGAGGAAAAGAATAAGATCAGTCACCGTGCCCGCGCGGTGCAGAAGTTGTGCGAGTATTTAAGATAAGTAAATTGTATACATGAAAACATACATTCTAAGTGTTTTTGATGATTTACAGCGGTTTGGTGATTCGTTAGATGTAAAAGCCGCTTTGTGTAATAAATCATGGCTTGTATTTAATGACCTAGGGGTGAAGGAGGTTTATGTTTTTCAAAAAGACGGAACCTTGTTTGATTCCATCAATGGCAAAGTGACAAAAGGTTCGTGGCAATACATAAAAGCCAATAAAACCTTGCTTATAACTGTAGAAGAAGATGCTTATATGTTTCATCCATTGTTCATGGACGGTACTGTTCTCGTTTTACAAATGGATGGAACAGAAGACTGTTGTTTTATGATAGATGAAAATAATCAGAAGTTTTTTCTTCCTAAAACGGTGGAAGCTTTGTGTCTTTATTTCAAGCAAAACGAATCTGTCGCACCGGATGAAAAATATAACCAATTGTCATCGGATAAGGAATTGCAGGAAGAAAGAATAAGGCAAGACGAAGCAGCCATAGCTGAAATCTTGGAGAAAAATGTAACTTATCAGGCGTTGGTGGCGAGAGGTAGCCGCAATATAAAACTAGCGGGAGCCTTTCTTTTTGCAACATTTATTATTCCTTTAATTTTGAGTTCGTTGTTTGTAGGTGATATAATTTCGCTAATTGCACTTTTCATTGGAGCGGTTTGTTTTGTTTTAGCTGTTGTTTATTGGCGTTATTTCAATCTTGCAGAAGAGAGTGCAAAAAAAATCAGCAAGGAAGTCAGTCAAGAGTATTATAAGAATAATCGTCCTTAATATTAGTTGACTTTGCTGAGAGAGAGCTCTCTCAGAATCCGTTCCACCTTTTCGAAAAAGAGCGAGATGTGCGCTCCGTCCACAAAAGCATGGCTTACGGTCAGTGCGATAGGCATGTAGAGCCGTCCGGCACGGGTGATGGCCTTGCCTGCATTCATCAGCGGATAGTCCAGCGGATGGCCTACAGACTGCTGGGTGTAGGTGATAGACGTGAAGTAGAGTTTCGGTGTGGCACTCAGCAAGAATACATCAAAATCCCCTTGGGAGGCTATCTGTTTGTCGGTTCCGTAAGGATCGCCGTCTTCCGGAATGGAGGTTACTATCTGCCTGGCTTTCTCATAGAACGTGCAGAAATCCTTGTGGTAGGGGATGCGTACCGTATAGAAAGTCTTTCCCGGCACAGCGATGGGGGAGATGACATCTACAGTGTCGTGATAGACCACCTGCCCGTTCTTGTCCCAGCGGTAACGCAGCTCCTTGATTTCGTTTACAGACCGAAGAATGGCATACAGGTAATAAAGGAAAAAGGACTTTCCCTTTGTCTTGGCGGAAGCATACGCTTCGGTGCAGTCCGCTTCGCCGGTAACGGCAATCCATGAGTTGGCGAATCCGCGGAAGAAATTGTAGTTGTCCTTCCGCTCCCACGTATCGATGTCAATGATATGTTTCATGCTTTTCCGAATTTTTGTGCTACTTTATGATAGGTCGGCAGATTGACATGCAGGCGTTCTCCCAGTTCGATCATGTCAAACAGCAAGCCTTGTATTTCTGATTCGTGTCCGCGCGCAATGTCCTTCTGCATGGAGGCCGTGCTGTGCGGGTCGAGCTTGTCGATTACTTTCAGGTTGTATGCGACCGGGTCTTCAGGGAAAGCTATGCCCAGCCTGTGCCCGATTTCGGCGCTTTCGCGCGACAGGCCGACGAAGGTGTCGCGCACTTCTCCCTCGCGCTGCACTTCACCCATCGGAACGTCGTGATATGCGCCCGTACATGCCATGGCTGAGATGAACGCCCACTTGATGAAGGTGTCGCGGTTTATATCGTCGGAAACATCTGCTTTAATACCGCATCCGCGCAGTTCTCCGGCTATTTCTTCCAGCCGTTCCCGGGCAATCCCCTGTTCGGGGCGTGCTCCGAATACCATGCGGAATATGCTTCCCATCTGGGTGATCTCTCCTTCGCCCGAAACAAAGCCCACGATATAGATGCATCCGTCGAGCACATCCACTGAAGGCACGAGCCGTCCGATACGCGGACCTGTGCCGTATACGTTGAGGATAGGAATCACCAGTGTGCCGGGAGCTGAGGCACGTTCCAGCACATCCTTGATTGAATCGATGGAATATCCTTTTACGCACACGAAGATCACGTCTGCTTTCCCTTCGAACTCTTCAGATGTGCAAGCTGTGACCGGGAGATAATGCTCTCCTTTCAGGTCTGACTTCAGGTGAAGTCCGTTGCGGCGTATGGCTTCAAGGTGTCTGCCGCGTGCGATGCAGGTTACATCTTTGCCTGCCAGGGCCAGGAATCCGGCTATGGAACCTCCCACGCCCCCTGTTCCTACTATCAAATATTTCATGCGAATGAGTTTTTATGTTCTTGTGTCTGCAAACTTATAGATAAACTGAAAAACAAGCAAACCTGAAGGCTTAAAAACATATTTGAATCCGATGGGGTTTGCGTGGTTTGGCTTCTGATTGCATGGAATTCCTGCCGGATAAGGATTGTTGTTAATGAAAGATGTTTGTATCGGAGTACACAGGTCTGTTATTCGTGTACTCCGAGGCGGTCCTTATACGTTGAAGCGGAAGTGCATGATGTCGCCGTCCTGCACTACGTAGTCTTTGCCTTCCACGTTCAGCTTGCCGGCTTCCCGTACGGCAGCTTCGCTTCCATAATGGAGATAGTCGTCATATTTGATGACTTCAGCGCGGATGAATCCTTTCTCAAAATCTGTGTGGATAACGCCTGCACATTGCGGAGCCTTCCAGCCTTTGTGGTATGTCCATGCCTTGACTTCCATTTCGCCTGCAGTGAAGAATGTTTCCAGATTCAGCAGCTTGTAGGCCGACTTGATGAGTCGGTTTACGCCGGATTCTTCGAGCCCCACTTCTTGCAGGAACATCTGGCGGTCCTCGTAGGTTTCCAGTTCGGCGATGTCTGCTTCTGTTTTGGCGGCAACGATCAGTATCTGTGCGTTTTCATCCTTTACGGCTTCGCGCACCTGCTCTACGTATTTGTTTCCCGTAACGGCGCTTCCTTCGTCAACGTTGCATACATACATCACCGGTTTCGAGGTCAGCAGAAAAAGATCGTGTGCAATCTTCTGCTCGTCTTTCGATTCAAACTGCACGGTGCGTGCGGATTTGCCTTGTTCCAGCGCCTCCTTATAGCGTACCAGCACTTCATAAGTCTGCTTGGCAACTTTATCTCCTCCGGTTTGCGCCTGTTTCTGTACGCGCTGGATGCGGCTTTCGATGGTTTCAAGGTCTTTCAGCTGAAGCTCTGTATCGATAATTTCTTTGTCGCGTACGGGGTTGACCGTGCCGTCTACATGCGTTACGTTTTCATCGTCGAAACAACGCAGCACATGAATGATTGCGTCGGTTTCGCGGATGTTGGCCAGAAACTTGTTTCCGAGTCCCTCGCCCTTGCTTGCTCCTTTCACAAGTCCGGCGATGTCTACTATCTCTACCGTTGTAGGGACAATGCGGCCCGGATGTACCAGTTCGGCAAGTTTGTTCAACCGTTCGTCGGGAACTGTAATCACTCCCACGTTCGGTTCGATGGTGCAGAAAGGAAAATTGGCCGCTTGGGCCTTTGCGTTTGATAAGCAGTTGAAAAGAGTTGATTTGCCCACGTTCGGCAGACCAACGATACCACATTGTAATGCCATAAAGTTTATTTTGTTTTTAATATTATCCGTTGATATTCAAACGATGTGCAAAGGTACTTAATTTTTATCATATATTTGTGCGTGCAGAAATTGTAATTGCATGGTGGCAGACTTTTCCGCTCATCTGCTTTCAGTTTATAAGTGAAACCGGTGCTTTTGTGCGGTTAACTTTAGAAATCCGGGCGCAGAGAACAATAAAAAAGAGGCACTTCCTCACGAGGTGCCTCTTTCAAAAGATGAGAGAGTTTATGAATTTTGTTTTCTGCTATCAGGTGGTTTATTTATCCATTGTAACGGTCATTTCCGGAATCAGAATGAAATCTTTCTTTTTGTTGTTCCATTTGTAGTATTCCGTTGTAACGCTCTTGTTATCATAAATATAACGGATGCACAAGTCATTCTCCCAGCGGTTCTTCATGCCGTTCCATTTTTGTGACATGTTTTCAGTCATCTGGTTGTTTGCGTCATATTTATAGTTATATTTCATATAGTTGGTCAGCATATTGCCGTCTTTCTTGTAAACGGTTTCTGAAACTTTCACGCCGTTTACCTCTTCTGCGTTATAGATGAGATTGTTGTCCCATTCTTCTGCAAAAACTGTAAGATTAGCTACGAAAGCAATCACTACGACAAACAAACTTCTCAATAAACTTCTTGTCTTCATATCTTTATTTTTTTAAGGTTTGACTGACATTTTGTTTTTAATCACAGTGCAAATATACGGATAGTTTTGATATTGCGTATATGTTTTGCCGAAAATTTTGCGGTTAATTAGCAAAATGTTATCAAATAAAGATATGTTAACAATCTCTTCAGATCAATGCGCTTCGAGCCAATTCTTTCCCCAACCGCAGTCTGCACGCAGAGGTACTTTCATTTTGTAAGCACTTTCCATTTCGCTTATCACTATTTGCTTCACTTTTTCCTTTTCTTCAGGCAGTACGCTGAAGTTCAATTCGTCATGAACCTGAAGAATCATTTTCGATCGGATGCCCTCTTTCATGAAGCGTTGGTAGATGCGGACCATTGCTACTTTTATAATGTCGGCAGCACTTCCCTGGATCGGAGCGTTTATGGCGTTCCGTTCGGCATATCCGCGTACAACGGCATTGTGTGAATTAATATCCGGCAAGTAGCGTTTGCGTTTGAATATAGTTTCGATGTATCCCTTCTCACGTGCCGAGCGGATGCTTTTATCCATATATTCCCGTACGTGCGGATATGTTTCGAAGTATCCGTCGATAAGGGCTTTTGCTTCTTTCCGGTCTACATTCAGACGCTCCGCCAGGCCGAATACAGAAATGCCGTAGATTATGCCGAAGTTTGCTGTTTTTGCTTTGCTCCGCTGTTCGCGGGTGACCCCTTCCAACGGTTCCTTATATATCTTTGCTGCGGTTGCCGCATGGATATCCTGCTCTTCATTGAACGCTTCAATCATGTGCGGGTCTTCGCTCAGATGCGCCATGATACGCAGCTCTATCTGTGAATAGTCGGCCGAGAAGAACTCGCAACCGTCGTCCGGTATGAAGGCCTTCCGTATTTCTTTGCCGTCTTCGTTGCGTACCGGGATGTTCTGAAGGTTCGGGTTGCTTGAGCTTAGCCTTCCCGTAGCCGTAACGGTCTGGTTGAACGAAGTGTGTATCCGTCCTGTCTTCGGGTTGATCAGTTGGGGGAGAGCGTCGATATACGTTCCCAGCAGTTTTTTGAGTCCGCGGTGTTCAAGGATCTTGCCTACGATTTCATGTTTTCCCTTCAGGCTTTCCAGCACTTCTTCTGAGGTTACATATTGTCCGCTCTTGGTCTTTTTGGCTTTCTCCACAATCTTGAGCTTGTCGAACAATATCTCGCCCACCTGTTTGGGAGAAGCGATATTGAAGTTTGTTCCGGCCAGCTGGTGCACCTCTTCTTCAATCTGGTTCATCCGAGCGGTGAAGTGTCGGGAGGTTTCCTTCAGAGCCTCCGTATCAATCCGTACTCCGTTCCGTTCCATATAGGCGAGTACGGGGACGAGCGGCATCTCGATTTCCTCGAACAGGTCTTTTACTCCGTTCTCGGCCAGTTCGCCTTCCAGCACATTTTTCAGTTTCAGCGTCACGTCGGCATCTTCGCACGCATACTTGTATACTTCATTGGGCGGAAGGTCACGCATGTTTTTCTGGTTTTTTCCTTTGGGTCCGATCAGTTCCTCTATTTTGATTGTATCATATTTCAAATAGATTTCCGCCAGATAGTCCATTCCGTGCCTGAGTTCGGGCTGGAGAACGTAGTGGGCAATCATTGTGTCAAACATTTTCCCTTTTAGGGTTACTCCATAGTTTTCCAGAACCAGCAGGTCGTATTTGATGTTTTGTCCGACCTTGACTATTTTTTCGTTTTCGAATACGGGCTTGAATATGTTTACAATCTTTTGTGCTTCTTCACCGTCGGGCGGCACCGGAACATAAAAAGCCTGGTTTTCTTCATACGAGAAGCTCATTCCAACCAGTTCGGCACTGATTGGATCGGTTCCTGTTGTTTCCGTATCTAGACTGAGAACTTGCGTTGTAATTAATTTTTGAAATAAATCACGCATTTTCTCTTCATTATCAACAAGTTGATAGTCGTAATGCAGGTCGTCAAGCCTCGTGAGATTTGAATTTTTCGTTTCTTCCGTTCCGTTGTCCGTGAAAAATCCAAAGAGATCGGGTTGTGCGGGCGTGGCCGGTGCGGATTTCTTTTCTCCGTTCAATACCCGTTCTATGAGGGTGCGGAACTCCAGCTGCTCGAAGATCCGGCGCAATTCTTTTTCGTCCGGTTCTCTTCTTTTCAGGGTTTCCATGTCAAGCTCTACCGGCACATCGGTCTTGATGGTGGCAAGGAATTTTGAGAAGCGAATCTGTTCTTCGTTTTCTTCCACTTTTTTCTTGATAGCTCCTTTCAGCTCATCGGTATGGGCCAGCAGGCTTTCGATGCTTCCGAATTGCGCAATCAGTTTTTGCGCTGTCTTTTCTCCTACGCCGGGACATCCTGGAATGTTGTCAGCCGTGTCGCCCATCAGCCCGAGCATGTCGATGACCTGTGCGGGCGATTCGATATTGAATTTCTCCTTAACTTCATCGACTCCCATGATGTCGAAGTCCTTGTCGCCGTATTTCGGGCGATACATGAATACATGTTCGCTTACAAGCTGGCCATAGTCTTTGTCGGGAGTCATCATATACGTATTGATGCCCCTTTTCCCGGCCTGTGTCGCCAGTGTGCCGATCACATCGTCTGCCTCATAGCCTCTTATTTCCAGTATGGGAATCCGGTAGGCTTTGATAATATCCTTTATCGGCGTTACCGACCATTTGATTACCTCAGGCGTTTCTTCTCTCTGCGCTTTGTATGCGGCAAAGGCATTGTGTCTGAATGTCGGCCCGGGAGGGTCGAATGCGATTCCGATGTGTGTGGGTTCTTCTTTCCGCAACACTTCCTCCAGTGTATTGACAAAGCCTAGTACGGCTGAAGTGTTGAAGCCTTTTGAATTGATACGGGGATTCTTGATGAATGCATAATAGGCACGGTAAATCAGTGCGTATGCGTCTAATAGGAACAGTTTCTCCATGTCGGCTAAAAATCTTTAGTTTTTTCATGTAAATGTACAAAAAAATACGCTATTATTTCTTTTATTATTATTTTTGTACGCTAAATAAATGCACATGAACAAAATAGATTTGATAAAGCAGCCCGTAGAAACAGAATTAAATGAATTTAGGGCACTTTTTGAGGCCTCTTTGACAAGTTCAAATCCGAGGCTGCAGGATGTGTTGTCGTATATAAAGAAGCGGAAAGGGAAGATGATGCGTCCTATTCTGGTGATGTTGATGGCCAAACTGTTCGGCAAATTGAATGACGCGACGTTTCATGCTGCTCTTTCTTTGGAATTGCTTCATACGGCGAGCCTTGTTCATGATGACGTTGTGGACGAAAGCGATGAACGTCGGGGGCAATCCTCTGTCAATGCGATCTATAATAACAAGGTGTCTGTGCTTGTAGGGGACTACATGTTGGCAACGAGTCTGAAGCATGCTTCACATACAGGGATGATACGTCTGGTTGAACTGGTCGCTTGTCTGGGACGGGACCTTTCTGAGGGTGAAATACTTCAGCTGACCAATATCGAGAACAATGATTTTTCAGAACAGGCTTATTTTGATGTCATACGCAAGAAGACGGCTGCTCTGTTCCGTGCGAGTGCTGAGAGCGGAGCTGTATCAGTAGGGGCAGGTGAGGAGAACATCCGCAAGGCCTCCCTCTTCGGCGAGCTGATTGGAATAGCCTTTCAGATCAAGGATGACATATTCGACTATTTTGACAGTTCCCAAATCGGCAAGCCCACAGGCAATGACATGATGGAAGGCAAGCTTACTCTTCCGGCCATTTATGTGCTGAATAAATTAAACGATTCCAAGTTGAATGAACTTGCTTTGCGCATACGGAAACTGGAGGCTTCGAAAGAGGAAATAGGCAGCTTTGTAGAGCGGGTCAAGAATGAAGGCGGCATTGGATATGCCGAAAAAACAATGAGGGATTTCCGGAACAAGGCTTTGGGTCTTTTGTCTGACTTTGAAGGCAATGCCATTTGCCGGTCGTTGGCTGCTTATATTGATTATGTAGTGGAACGCGACAAATGATTTTGCGCAGCATAAGAAAACAAGGGTGAGCAGGTGTATTTGTACGCTGTTCACCCTTGTTCTTTTGGGGACTCCGTTTCCTTTCGTATGGAGATGGCCGGAGCTTTGTTTTGCTTGAGATTAAAAGAGCTTCGTTTCTTCGCCCAATATGTCTGAAAGCAATTTGTTTGCCAGGCGGCTGGTTCCCAGACGGAACAAGTCGTTGTTCAGCCAGTCTTTGCCGAGAACTTCCTTTACAATGGTGTAATAAACGATGGCATCGTGCACTGTGTTCAGTCCTCCGGCAGGTTTGAATCCCACTTTCCTTTCCGTTTCAAGGTAGTATTCCTTTATAGCCTGACACATGACGTAAGCTGCTTCGGGAGTAGCGGCCGGCTGTTCTTTTCCCGTGGACGTCTTGATGAAGTCTGCTCCCGAATACATTGCCAGAATGGCTGCTTTCTTGATGTTTGAGGCAGAGCCCAAGGCACCGGTTTCAAGGATTACTTTCATGTGCTTTTCGCCGCATATGTCTTTCAGTTCCTGAATCTCGTCACACATTCCTTCATAATCTCCGCTGAGGAATTTTCCGACAGAGATCACAATATCTATTTCGTCAGCCCCTGCATGAAGCGCCATGGCCGTTTCTGCAACTTTTACTTCCATGAATGTCTGTGAAGAGGGGAATCCTCCGGACACGCATGCTATCTTCACATGGTCGGCTTCCAGTGTGTCGTTGACGATTTCTGCCATGTTGGGATAAACACAGATAGCTGCAACGTTTTTCAGATCGGGGTATTTGTCGTCGAAGTCATTGACTTTCTCTGTAAACTCCATCACGCTGGTTTCGCTGTCTGTACATTTCAGCGTTGTCAGATCGATGCAGTTGAACAGGAACTTCTTGACTTCAGGTGTGTTGTTTTCATCCGCATGCTTCTCGATGAGATGCGATACTTTTGATGCGATTTCATCGTCTTTGAGATCTGTATTGTATTTTCCCAAAGCCACCTCATATTTGCTGGGCTGGTTCAGGTTTTCTTTGTTTTCCTCTTCCATGTTGCGGAACAGGTCGCTTTCGAATTCGTCGTTGTTATACATATCGCTTATAATTTAGGGTTGTTCTTATGTCGGTCTTTGTCACGTGCAGTTTTCTTGTCGAGATTCTTTTTGAAGGCTTCTGTCAGGTCTGTTCCGGTTTGGTTGGCGATGCAGAGCAGTACCCATAGCACGTCGGCCATTTCATCTCCCAAATCGTGCTTCTCGCCTTCCTTGAAAGACTGGTCGCCATAAGTGCGTGCCATGATGCGGGCAAGTTCGCCCACTTCCTCTGTCAGAACCGCCATGTTGGTCAGTTCACTGAAATAGCGTACGCCATATTTTTTTATCCAGTTGTCTACTGTTTTCTGAGCTTCTTCTATTGTCATTTTATTCTTTGTTTTTGGTGTCCATGCAGATTGTTACCGGACCGTTGTTCAGCAGTTCTACTTTCATGTCTGCTCCGAAGGTTCCTGTTCCCACCTGTTTCCCTAAGGCGATGCTCAATTCATTGCAGAAATAGTCATAAAGGGGGACTGCTGTTTCATGTCTGGCTGCACGTATGTATGAGGGACGGTTTCCTTTCTTCGTAGAAGCCATGAGCGTGAACTGACTTACTACAAGTATTTCTCCGTTTGTGTCTAGAATCGATTTGTTCATGACTCCGTTTTCATCATCAAATACGCGGAGATTGACAATCTTTTTGCACAGCCAGTCGGCATCTTCCCGGGCGTCGGCTTCCTCAATGCCCAGAAGGATCAGAAATCCCTCTTTAATGGACGACTTGCATGCTCCGTCAATTGTAACCGAAGCATGGCTGACACGTTGTATTACTACTCTCATTGGTTCTTGTTTTTTACAAAAATACGAAATTTATTTGTTTTCTTGCAGGCTTTCCTTGACGGTTTTTGCATTTGTTTCGCCAATTACTTCAGCCAGTTCTTCAAGGCTTGCCTGGCGGATACGGGCCACGCTCTTGAATTTCTTCAGCAGAGCGGTTTTCCGTTTTTCTCCGATGCCTTTGATGTTGTCGAGCGCCGAAGCTATCTGACTTTTGCTCCGTTTGTCCCTGTGGAAAGTGATGGCAAACCGGTGCACTTCATCCTGGATATTTTCCAGCAGATGGAAGAGGGGCGTTCCTTGTTTTATGCCTACCGTTTGTGGGGGGAATCCGAACAGAATTTCCGAGGTCCGGTGCTTGTTGTTCTTGGCCAGTCCGACGATTGGAATTGACAGGTGAAGCTCGTCTTCGATGACTTCTCTGACCACCTCCATTTGTCCTTTTCCTCCATCGGTTAAGATGAGGTCGGGGAGTTCTCCCTGCTCGTCAAGGATTCGCGTGTATCGGCGCCTTACAACTTCCTGCATGGAAGCGTAGTCGTCCGGACCGGTAACAGTCTTGATTATGTATTTCCGGTAATCTTTTTTGCTTGGCTTGGCCTTCTTGAATACTACGCATGCGGCCACAGCATCCGCTCCCTGGATGTTCGAGTTGTCGAAGCATTCGATATGGTTCGGCATATGGCTTAGGTTCAGCTGTTCTTGTATCTCTTTCATCAGGCGTACGCTTCGCTGTTCCGGATTCAGCTTTTCCGCCTGTTTCAGGCGGTCGATTTTGTATTGCTTTACGTTCATGACCGAAAGATCCAGCAGGTGTTTCTTTTCCCCCCGTTGCGGGATGGTAAACGTCACTCCGTTCATTTCCATATCCAGTTCGAACGGGATGATGATTTCTTTCGACTGGCTTTTGTATCTTTCCCTCATTTCTGCGATTCCGAGCTGAAGAAGCTCCTCTTTGCTTTCGTTCATCCGTACCTTGTACTCGAATGTGAAAGCCTGGTTAATGCATCCGTTGGTGATGTGCAGGTAATTGATGTAGGCTGAGTTTTCGTCCTTCTCGATAGAGAATACGTCAATGTTGTGCAGGGTCGAGCTGACAACCTCGCTTTTTGAACGGTAGTTTTCAATCAGCAGGTATTTCTCTTTTACCTTTTGAGCTTCTTCAAATCGCATTTCGTCTGCAAGCCCTTTCATCTTTTCCATGAGAAGAGCACTTATGGACTGCGTGTTTCCTTTCAGTATCTCTTTTATCTGACCGACATTCTCCATGTATTCTTCGTGTGAAATCAGTCCGATGCAAGGCCCTTTGCAGTTCTTTATATGATATTCCAGGCAGACTTTGAATTTTCCTTGGCTGATGTTTTCGGGAGTCAGCGCAAGCCGGCAGGTGCGTAGCGGATACAGTTTCTTGATGAGTTCAAGCAATGCCATCATCGAAGGAATGTGGCTGTACGGTCCGTAGTAAGTTGATCCGTCCCGGATGATTTTCCGTGTTCTGTAGACCCGCGGAAAATACTCGTTGCTGACGCAGATTGACGGATAGGTCTTGTCGTCTTTCAGCAGGACGTTGTATCTTGGCTTGTATTTCTTGATGAGGTTGTTTTCCAGAAGCAGCGCGTCTTCTTCCGTATTCACCACGATATATCGTATGTCGGCAATTTTCGTTACAAGAATCTTTGTCTTTGCAGACTGATGCTCTTTTGAAAAATAAGAATAGACGCGCCTTTTCAGGTTTTTGGCTTTCCCTACATAGATGATTGTTCCTTCTGCGTTCAGGTATTGGTAGATGCCTGGCCCTTCCGGCAGATTGAGTACGATTCTGTGCAGGTACTCAGCCGTTGTCAACCCGTTTGTCTTTTCGTTTTCTTCCATTGCTGGATATTATAGCTGCAGCAGGGTAGTAACCTCCGTACCTTCTTCGAAGGCTTTTCTTCCGTTGAGTCCCTTCAGCTCGATGACAAAGTTTACATAAGCTTTCTCCACGCCAAAGCGTTTGGTCAGTCTGTATGCGGCAGCCATGGTTCCTCCTGTGGCCAGAAGGTCGTCGTGCAGCAAGACAACATCATCCTTTGATATGGCGTCTTTGTGTATCTGTATGGTGTCCGTCCCGTATTCTTTCTCGTAGGTTTCTTCTACCACCTCTGCCGGCAATTTCCCCGGCTTGCGCGCCATGATGAATCCGGCTCCGAGGCGTGCGGCCAAGGCTCCTCCCAGGATGAACCCTCTTGATTCGATTCCGACTACTTTTGTGATGCCTTTGTCCTTATACATCTCATACAGCTCTTCTATAAGTCCTTGAAGGCACTCGGCGTTTTTGAAGAGTGTCGTTACATCATAGAACAGGATTCCCGGTTTGGGGAAATTCTGGATTTCTCTCAAGTTCTTTCTTAATGTTTCTTTATTCATAACCAATGTTTTATGTGATTTCCTTAAATAAATTGTTTCACGTGAAACACTCCGTCCGTTACCGGCCCATCAGGACAAGAAGCACGTTGATGTCGCTTGGAGATATCCCCGGAATGCGGCTTGCCTGCGCAAGGGTTTCCGGATCGATCTTTATCAGCTTTTGTCTGGCTTCGGTTGACAGGGACTGGAGGTTGGCGTAGTCGAACTTGCCTTTGATCCGGATTGACTCCAGGCGATGGATCTTGTCGGCAATCGTCCGTTCGCGGTCGATATATCCCTTGTATTTGATGAGGACTTCTGCCGCTTCTACGATTTCATCTTTCCGCTCCTTTACTTGGTCGATGGCTTCTTGAAGTGCGGGGATATGCGGCGCGATGTTTTCGACGGTGATTTGCGGCCGGCTGATAAGGTCGATCAGTTTGCACCCATGGGAGAGGCGTGCGGTTCCGAGAGCCTCCAGCGTGTCATTTATCTTGTCGGCCTTGATGGAGTAGGTCGTGGCAAATTTTGTCAGCCGTTCTATCTCTTCTTTCTTCTTGCAGAAGATGTCATAGCGATCCTGCTTTGCCAGCCCGATCCGGTAAGCCCGTTCCGTGAGTCGCATGTCAGCATCGTCCTGACGCAGAAGGATGCGGTATTCGGCCCGCGAGGTAAACATGCGGTAAGGCTCGTCTACGCCTTTGGTCACCAAGTCGTCGATAAGCACGCCGATATACGCTTCGTCGCGTCCCAGTACGAACGGTTCTCCGCCATGGCAGTTGATGTGCGCATTGATTCCGGCAACGATTCCCTGTCCTCCTGCTTCTTCGTATCCGGTGGTTCCGTTTACCTGTCCGGCGAAGAACAGGTTCTTGACGATTTTCGATTCCAGCGTATGCTTGAGCTGTGTCGGGTCGAAATAGTCGTATTCGATAGCGTATCCCGGCCGGTATACTACAATATCCTTGAAGCACGGAATCTTTTTCAGGGCTTCGAGCTGGATCTCCATCGGGAGCGAAGAAGAAAATCCGTTCAGGTAAAGTTCGTGTGTCGTTTCACCTTCCGGTTCCAGAAAGAGCTGGTGCTGGGGCTTGTCGGGGAAAGTCACGATTTTCGTTTCGATGCTCGGGCAATAGCGCGGCCCGATGCTTTGGATCTGCCCGTTGAAGAGAGGAGAGTCCTTCAATCCGCTGCGCAGCACCTCATGCGCTTCTTCGTTGGTGAAGCAGGTCCAGCACTGGAGCTGTTTGAGTTTGCGAGGCTCGCTGATGAAGGAGAAGCGGTGAAAATCATTTTCTCCGTCCTGCGTATCCATTAATTCGAAGTGTACGCTTTTCGCGTCAATCCGCACGGGTGTTCCTGTTTTCATTCTCCCCGCAGTTATGCCATGCCGGGTGATTGACTCGGTCAGGTGATACGATGCCGGCTCTGCGCACCGTCCGCCGGCAAGCATCTTGTGCCCGATATGCATCAGTCCGTTCAGGAATGTACCGGCGGTAAGAACTACGCATTTGGCATGAAAGGTAACGCCCCAGCATGTTATGAGTCCCGTCACTTCGCCGTTCTCTACAATCAGCTCTTCCACTGTATCCTGCCAGATATGAAGATTTGGAATGTTGTCCAGCACTTCGCGCCATGCCCAGATGAATTTGCCGCGGTCGCATTGCGCGCGCGGGCTCCACATGGCAGGTCCTTTTGAGCGGTTCAGCATTCGGAACTGAATGGCGGTCTTGTCGGTTACCAGACCCATATATCCTCCAAGGGCATCGATTTCTCTCACGATTTGCCCTTTTGCGATGCCGCCCACGGCCGGGTTGCAGCTCATCTGCGCAATCTTGTTCATGTCCATTGTGATAAGACATGTTTTTGAGCCGAGGTTGGCGGCCGCGGCCGCGGCTTCACATCCCGCATGTCCGGCACCGATTACAATCACATCGTAGTTGAAGTTCATTCTTCTTTTTATAGTTTTGATTCGGGGGCAAAAATACGAAAAAATGGTGGCATGGTCAACACCAAACGTTCCGTTTAAGGCGGTTGCTTGATGTGATGAAAACTGCAGCCTGTTTCCCTGGTACGTTTAAGAGCCTGATATAATATTTTATTGGAAAATCAAAACGCTCTAAGGCTTTCGGAAGTCTGGGCCAAGCCGCATGTCTTTTGTGCATGAGCCGAAAAAACTGCGGCTTGGCGTCTTTTTTTTCTTTTTGTGTGGAAGAGGTGTTCCGGCGGGACGGGTTCATTGCATTTGGTCCAGCATCGCCAGCGCCCGGTTTTCCGCCGCTTCCATAATCTCGCGTTCTCCCGGTCCTTTGTCGTTGATTCCGCAGAGATGAAGGATTCCGTGGATGATGACGCGGTGCAGTTCGGTGTCGTACGGCGCATTGAATTGTTCGGCGTTGGTGCGTACGGTGTCAAGACTGATGAAAAGGTCGCCGGAGATCCGGTTTCCTTCCGTGTAGTCGAATGTGATGATATCCGTATAGTAGTCATGTTGCAGGTACTGGCGGTTTACCTCCAGTATTTTCTCGTCCGAACAGAAAATGTAGGCTATTTCGCCTGTGCGTTTTCCGTAAGTTTCGGCTACGGCTTTTATCCATGCCGTGATTTTAGATTTCTTGATGTCGGGCATTTCTACCCCTTCGGTCTGATAACTAATCATGGGTTGCGTAATATTTTAAAAGAACAGATAGCAGATGAAAATCGAAGCGATAACTCCGGCAAGGTCGGCCAGCAGCCCGCAGGGAATCGAATGCCTCATGCGGGAGATGCCGACGCTTCCGAAGTATACGGCAAGGATATAGAATGTAGTGTCTGTAGAGCCCTGGAAAATGCACGACAGGCGGCCGACGAAAGAGTCGGCTCCGTATGTGCTCATGGCATCTACCATCAGGCCGCGCGCCCCGCTTCCGCTCAGCGGTTTCATGAGGGCGGTGGGGAGAGCTCCTACGAACTGACTGTCTATGCCGCAAAGTTCTGCCAGCCGTGCGATTCCCTGGATCAGATAGTCCATGCATCCCGAAGCGCGGAACACCCCGATCGCTACTAGTATCGCCACGAGGTAAGGAATGATGCGGATGGCGGTTGTGAATCCTTCTTTCGCTCCTTCCACAAAAGCGTCGTACACGTTGACCTTCTTTCGCGCACCGGCCCATATAAAGCTGATGATGATGGTGAAGAGAAGCACGTTG
Source organism: Bacteroides gallinaceum (assembly GCF_030373775.1). Taxonomy (NCBI): domain Bacteria; kingdom Pseudomonadati; phylum Bacteroidota; class Bacteroidia; order Bacteroidales; family Bacteroidaceae; genus Bacteroides; species Bacteroides gallinaceum. Next base: position 97,883 of record NZ_JAUDEN010000008.1, read on the forward strand.
GCGATGGTCGTCGACCAGGTGTTTATCTGTTCTCTCGACAATGTGCTGAAGAAGAATATCAGGCAGGCGATGAACAGGCTGGCTCCTCCGAGAAAGAGGAGGATGGTGCGGTTGAGCAGGTTGATTTTCTGGTAAATGCTGACCGCAATGATGCCGGCCAGTGTAGAGAAGAATGTCGCAAGCAGAATCGGGACGAACACATCGGTGGGCTGGGCGGCTCCGAGCTGGGCGCGGTAGACCATGATGCTGATAGGTATCAGTGTGAGCCCCGACGTGTTGAGCACCAGAAACATGATCATCGGGTTGCTTGCCGTGTCTTTTTTCGGATTCAGCTCCTGCAAGCCTTCCATCGCTTTCAGTCCGAGCGGCGTGGCCGCATTGTCGAGCCCCAGCATGTTTGCCGCAAGATTCATGAAGATGCTTCCGGTTACGGGATGGCCTTTGGGAATATCCGGAAAAAGTTTGCAGAACAGCGGACTCAGAACGCGTGAGAGCACGTTGACCACACCTCCCTTTTCGCCGATCTTCATGATGCCCAGCCAGAGCGAAAGCACTCCTGTCAAGCCGATGGAAATCTCGAAGGCCGTCTTCGATGATTCGAAGGTAGAATTGATGACGGCAGGGAAGATTTCCGTGTCGCCGAAAAAGATCAGACGTACCGCCGCCACGATGAAGGCAAGGGCGAAGAAAGCAATCCAGATGTAGTTTAATACCATGTCCGTGTTTTTTGATTCGGATGTCAAAGGTAATGAAAAAAGTCGGAAAACAAAAAGCGATGCCGCAAACGCTGCATTGGAAAACTTTTTGTAAATTCGTGGGCATGAAAACGATGAAGCAGAAATATGTCCGCTGGACGGTTGAGGGGATTCTGGCAGCCTTTGTGCTGGTGTGCCGTTTTGTGCCGGATTGCGGAGAATGGTATGCCCGCACGGTTTATCCTTCGGTTTCGTTCGTGCTTTCGGCTTGTACGAGCTGGATTCCGTTTTCGCTCGAAGAGTGGGTGGTGACGGGATGCGTTGCGGCACTTGTGCTCATCCCTTGGGCCGGGCGGAAAAAGAAGGCATCCTGGCGCACGGTCCTCCGGCGCGAGGCCGAACTTCTGGTCATTGTCTGGTGCTGGTTCTATGTGGGATGGGGAGCCAATTATTTCCGTCATGATTTCTTCACGCGCTCCGGAACAGAGCGGGCCGAATATCGTGCGGATGCTTTCGGCCGCTTCCTCCGCGCCTATACCGATAGCCTGAACAAGTCTTATACGATTGCCCCCATGCCTTCCCGAGAGAAGCTGGAAAGCGAGCTGAAAGCCGTGTTCGCTTCGGTCCGCCCGCACTTCGGACTTGCCCGGCCCCGTCCGTTCCATCATCCCAAGCGGGTTGCCTTCAACGGCCTTTATTCGGGTGTAGACGTGCTTGGCTTCATGGGGCCTTTCTTCTCTGAATCGCAGTTGAACCGCGACCTGCTTCCCGTAGAATACCCGTTCACTTACGCCCACGAATATTCTCATCTGTTGGGCGTGAGCAGTGAAGCCGAGGCCAACTTCTGGGCTTACCAGATCTGCATCCGTTCAGATAGTCCGGCGGTACGCTATTCCGGTTATTTCGGCTTGCTTCCGTACGTGTTGTCGAATGCCCGTTCGCTGCTTCCGGAAGAAGCATACGCCCGGCTGGTTTCCTCCGTCCGTCCCGAAGTGCTGGACGATTTGCGGGAAAAGCAGGCGCATTGGGCTTCGTTGTACAGCCCTTTTGTCGGGAGCATTCAGGAAACCGTCTATTCATGGTATCTGAAAGGAAACCGGATACCTTCGGCCCAAAAGAACTATGCCGAGGTGATCGGGATGATTCTTTCGTTGCCGGATTCGCTCGCCTTGACGGATTGAGCGATTGCGCACATTGTCGTGAAATCCGGCCTCCGGCCGTCATAACGTTGTGAAAATCCGGTTTGCGCTGACGGGCGAGGGCGTCGTTGGGAGTGAAACAGGATGCATCTTCAGGCAGGCTTCCATGCATACCCCGCTCAGGAGCCTTATGGAAGGGGCAGAATGACGGGACATCTTTGTCTGAACACCGCGGTGTTTGCCGGAATCTGACGGGACATTCCGGTAAAAGTGTCCCGACAGATTGGGAGAAGTTTTCCGGATTTGTGCGTATCGTTTCAGAAAAACGTGGACCGCGTGGCGGAAGAGGCATTTTTATTCTGAAAGCATTCGGGACGGATACAGTTTTGAAAAGACAAAAAGACAACAGAATGTCCGATTATGTTGTTTTGTTACCTGTTTTAAGGCTTATTTTTCGGTCTTATTGTTGGCGATAGGGGTGAATCTGTTTCTATCTGACAATCTTCGGGGCGATTTCCTTGCGATTTTTCCGGATTCCCCGTCCCTTGGCCGGAAATGAGCGATTCTCGTGCGTCCGGTTTGTCATTATGTCAAAATGATAAAAACGAAAAATGTGTGCGGACAATGTGATTCCCGATAAAAATCCTTATCTTTACAGCCTGAATTTTTCTATGCAGTAACGAAAGAAAAAGACCGATGACCATTACAATCAAGAAAGTAACGACAAAGAAAGAGCTCAAGAAATTTATCCGTTTCAATTACGAGCTTTATAAAAACAATCCTTATTCGGTTCCTGATTTGCTGGATGACATGCTGAACACGTTCTCTCCGCAGAAGAACGCAGCGTTCGAATTTTGTGAGGCTGACTATTTTCTGGCTTACCGCGGCGGTGAGATTGTTGGCAGGGTAGCTGCCATCATCAATCATCGGGCCAATGAAACCTGGAACAAGAAAGAGGTCCGTTTCGGCTGGATTGACTTCATCGACGAAGAAGAGGTGTCGGCGGCTCTGCTCAAGACCGTTGAAGAATGGGGGAAGGCCCGCGGCATGGAAGCGATGGTGGGTCCGCTCGGATTTACCGACATGGATGCCGAAGGAATGCTGGTGGAAGGATTCGACCAGCTCAGCACGATGTCTACCATCTATAACTATTCTTATTATCCGGAGCATATGGAGCAGCTGGGCTTCCAGAAGGAAATCGACTGGGTGGAGTATAAGCTCACCGTTCCCGACAAGCTGCCTGAAAAGTTTGTCCGCATCTCAGAACTTATTCTTCAGAAATACAAGCTCAGGATCAAAAAGCTCAAGCGGGGCGAAATCAAGAAGTATAACTACGGCCAGCGCATCTTCGATCTGATAAACGAGGCGTATGCTCCGTTGTACGGATATTCGAAGATGACTCAGGGGCAGATCAACCAATATATAAAGATGTATCTTCCGCTCATTGACCTCCGCATGGTGTCGCTGGTAGAAAACGAAGAAGGCGAGCTGGTGGCCGTGGGCATTTCGATGCCTTCGCTTTCGGAGGCTTTGCAGAAGGCGAAAGGCAAGATGCTTCCTTTCGGATGGTATTATCTGCTGAAGGCATTGTTCGTAAAACGTCCGAAGATTCTCGATCTGCTGCTGGTGGGAGTGAAGCCCGAATACCAGAGCAAGGGTGTGAACGCGCTTCTGTTTTATGACCTGGTGCCCGTTTACCAGCAGATGGGGTTTGTGTATGGCGAAAGCAATCCCGAACTGGAGCTGAACAAGAAAGTGCAGTCGCAGTGGAGCGCCTTCGAATCGGTTCAGCACAAACGCCGCAGAGCTTACAAGAAAGTATTTTGAATGTCCCTCCGGCCTTTTCCGAAGAAAGGGCCGGCGAGGCTAAATGTATAAGTTATGGAAGACAATCGTATTCAGCAGGAAAATCCGGTTTCATATACAGAGGAAAACATCCGCCATCTGAGTGATATGGAGCATGTGCGCACCCGTCCGGGCATGTATATCGGTCGGCTGGGCGACGGTTCGCAGGCGGAAGACGGCATTTATGTTCTCCTCAAGGAAGTGATAGACAACAGTATCGACGAATTCAAGATGGGTGCGGGAAAACGTATCGACATCACGATGGAGGACAACCTCCGGGTTTCGGTGCGCGACTACGGGCGGGGCATTCCGCTGGGAAGTCTGGTAGATGCCGTTTCCATGCTGAACACGGGAGGAAAATATGATACGAAGGCTTTCAAGAAAAGCGTCGGGCTGAACGGAGTGGGAGCGAAGGCGGTGAATGCGTTGAGCTCCCGGTTTGTGGCGCGGAGCGTGCGCGACGGACAGATGCGTGAAGCCGTGTTCGAACGCGGCGATCTGGTGAGCGACACGTCGGGACCCACGGATGAAGAGAACGGAACCTATATCTTTTTCGAGCCGGACAATACGCTTTTCACGGGCTATCATTTCCGCATCGAATACATCGAAACGATGCTCCGCAACTATACTTATCTGAATACGGGGCTTTCCATCTATTATAACGGCCACCGCATCGTGAGCCGGAACGGTTTGGAGGATCTGCTCAACGACAACATGACGGCTCCGGGACTTTATCCGATCATTCATCTGGTGGGTGAAGACATTGAGATAGCCTTTACCCACAGCTCGCAGTATGGAGAAGAATACTATTCGTTTGTCAACGGGCAGCATACAACGCAGGGAGGAACGCACCAAAGTGCCTTCAAGGAACACATCGCCCGCACCATCAAGGAGTTTTACGGGAAAAGCCTGGAGTATCAGGACATACGCAACGGACTGGTGGCGGCCATTGCCGTCAATGTGATTGAGCCGACGTTTGAGAGTCAGACAAAAATCAAGTTAGGCTCGCTGGTGATGGCTCCCGAAAAAGACTCCGAGGGAAATCCTTATCCGTTGTCCGGAGTGAGCGTCAACAAGTTTGTGGGGGATTTCGTGAAGGAAAATGTAGACAATTACCTCCATAAGCATCCCGATGTGGCAGAGGTGATGCTTAAAAAGATACAAGAGTCGGAAAAGGAACGCAAGGCGATTGCCGGAGTCACCAAGATTGCCCGCGAACGTGCGAAGAAGGCAAATCTTCACAACCGCAAGCTGCGCGACTGCCGTGTGCATCTGAACGACCTGAAGGGGCCGAAGGACGGGGAAGACGACCCTCGCCTGGAAAGCTCTATCTTTATAACCGAGGGGGATTCGGCAAGCGGCTCCATCACCAAAAGCCGTGACGTGAATACGCAGGCCGTGTTCAGCTTGCGGGGAAAACCGCTGAATTCTTTCGGCCTTACAAAGAAGGTGGTTTACGAGAACGAGGAGTTCAATCTGCTTCAGGCAGCCCTGAACATCGAGGACGGCCTTGACGGACTTCGGTATAATAAGGTGATAGTGGCTACCGATGCGGATGTCGACGGCATGCATATCCGCCTGCTGATGATCACTTTCTTTCTGCAGTTCTTTCCGGATCTGATAAAGAAAGGGCATGTGTATATCTTGCAGACTCCTTTGTTCCGTGTGCGAAACAGAAAGAAAGGGGTATACGAAACCATCTACTGCTATTCGGAAGAAGACAGGCTGGCGGCTATTGAGAAGCTCAGTCCGAACCCGGAAATCACCAGGTTCAAGGGATTGGGCGAAATATCTCCGGACGAGTTCCGTAATTTCATAGGAAAAGACATGCGTCTGGAGCAGGTTACGCTCCGAAAGACGGATGCGGTGAAGGAAATGCTGGAGTTCTATATGGGAAAGAATACGATGGAGCGTCAGAATTTCATTATCAACAACCTGGTGATAGAAGAAGACTTGATTAGTTAACAGCTGGAAACAGGCGGCTGGTGATTTGCAGTGAAGATTCCGGTTATCAGCTGCCAAGTGTCAATTATCAATTATTTAGAGGTGAAAAGGGCAATATTCCCGGGCACGTTCGACCCGTTTACAATCGGACATTATTCGGTGGTGCGCCGTGCGCTCACTTTCATGGATGAGATAATAATCGGTATCGGGATAAACGAGAGCAAACGCACTTGGTTCCCTACCGAGAAGCGTGTGGAAATGATCCAGAAACTTTATGCGGACGAACCCCGTATCAAGGTGGAGGCTTATGACGGGCTTACGGTCGACTTTGCCCAATCGCGCGGAGCGCAGTTTATCATTCGCGGAATCCGGACGGTCCGTGACTTTGAATACGAGGAAACCATAGCGGACATCAACCGCAAACTGGCCGGTGTAGAAACGATTCTGCTGTTTACCGAGCCGGAACTGACTTCGGTCAGCTCGACGATTGTACGCGAACTGCTTCAGTTCGGCAAGGATGTTAGCGACTTCCTGCCGGAAGGTATGGAAATTGATTGACATTCTGACCCGATAGAGAAGAAGAACTCCGGTTTATGTAATGAAAAACAGTCTTTAATATAGAATATAGAGATGAAAAGGAATATCATGCTGGCAGCATTCTGCTGCCTTTTTTGGGGAGGGGTGTTCGCTCAAAACAGCAAGTTCAATTCTCCGTCGCGCAAGCTTCAGTTGGCTGAGTTTGCCATCGCAAATTTGTATGTGGACAATGTAGATGAAAACAAGCTGGTGGAAACGGCTATTGTCAAAATGCTGGAGGAACTGGATCCGCATTCCACTTACTCGGATCCCGAAGAAGTGAAACGTCTGAACGAGCCTCTGCAAGGCAATTTCGATGGGATAGGCATTCAGTTCAATATGGTGACAGATACCTTGTTTGTTATCCAGCCCGTGTCGGGAGGTCCGTCGGAGAAGGTCGGAATACTGGCTGGCGACCGGATTGTGGAGGTGAATGATACCGTGATAGCTGGAGTGAAAATGAATACGGATGAGGTGATGCGGCGCTTGCGGGGACCTAAAGGGTCGAAAGTGAATGTAAAAGTGCTTCGTGGAGGTGTAAAGGAACTTCTGTCGTTTACTATCAGGCGAGATAAGATTCCGGTGTATAGTTTGGACGCTTCTTATATGGTGGACGGACATATCGGCTATATCCGTGTAAACCGGTTTGCGGCTACGACGGGAAAAGAATTTGCCGATGCGCTGCATAACTTGCAGAAACAGGGCATGAAGGACTTGATTCTTGACTTGCAGGGAAACGGAGGCGGCTACCTGAATGCGGCTATTGACCTTTGTGACCAGGTGCTCGGATCCAAGGAGCTGATCGTTTATACGGAAGGACGCCGCAATCCGCGTACGGAGTTTAAGGCGAAAGGGGATGGGGATTTTCAGAACGGACGGCTCGTTGTGCTGGTGGATGAATTTTCAGCTTCTGCAAGCGAGATTGTGACGGGTGCCATCCAGGACTGGGACCGTGGAATTGTGGTAGGACGGCGTACTTTCGGGAAGGGGCTGGTTCAGCGTCCCATTGATCTGCCCGACGGTTCGATGATCCGGCTTACCGTGGCGCGTTATTATACGCCTTCGGGCCGTTGCATCCAGAAGCCCTATGAGAGTGTGGAACAATACAACCGTGATCTGATCGAACGCTATAACCGGGGTGAGATGATGAGCGCCGACAGTATTCATTTTCCGGACTCATTGAAAGCCAAAACGTTGAAGCTCGGGCGTACGGTGTATGGCGGAGGCGGCATCATGCCTGACTATTTCGTGCCCATCGATACGGCGATGTATACCGATTATTATATGAATCTGCGTGACAAAGGTGCCATTGTCCAGTTCAACATCAAGATGATTGACCGCCATCGGCAGGAATGGCTGAAGAAATACAAGACGTTCAGCCGTTTTAACCGTGACTTTGAGGTGGATGACGCGATGCTGAAGGAGCTTGTGGCGTTGGGCGAAACGATGAAGATACCTTATAATGAAACGCAATACCAGACAGCGCTTCCGCTTATCAAGACGCTGGTAAAAGCGTTGATAGCTCGTGACATGTGGGATATGAGCGAGTATTTTCAAGTGATCAATACGCTCAGCGACAGCATGAAGAAGGCGGTTGAACTGCTCTCGGAACCGGGAATGAATTTTCCGAGGCACAAGTGAATTGTCTGCAAATAACCGAAAAACTGATTATGAAAACAAAAAGATTGCCATCAAGTGTATTTTTCGTCCTGCTGGCCCTTTTCTATTTTGCGGGCGACGGAAACGCACAAGTCCGCTTCTCAACGGCAGGCTTTCATGTCCTTTCCGATTCTCCGCGCCAGGTCTTCGACATGAATCCCGGATGGAGATTCTGCAAAGGCAGAGCGGAAGGGGCAGAGCGGGTGGATTTCAACGATTCGGAATGGCAGGTCGTATCATTGCCGAACGGACTGGAAACATTGCCTTTGGAAGCCAGCGGGAGCATCAATTACCGTGGTGAGGCCTGGTATAGAAAACATTTTACGCTTCCTTCCGGCCTGCAAGGCGAACGGTGTGTCCTCTATTTTGAAGGGATTATGGGGAAGAGTAAGATCTGGGTGAACGGAACTCTTGTCGGAGAACATTTTGGAGGCTATTTGCCTGTAAGCCTGGATATCACAGAACAATGCCGTTTCGGGGAAAAGAATCTTGTATCTGTCTGGGCTGACAATTCGGATGATCCGAACTATCCTCCTGGAAAACCGCAGACAATGCTGGACTTCTGCTATTTCGGAGGTATTTATCGTGATTGCTGGCTGTATACTACCTCGGAAACTTACATTACAGATGCCAACATGCGCAATGCAAATAAGACAGGCAATGGGGGCGTTGCTGTATATTATGAGCATGTGAGCGACAAATCGGCGGATGTTTGCATACAGGTGAATCTGCAGAATGATGCCGTTTCGCCGGTCAGGGGTGAGGTGGAGTTCGTTTTGCGTAATGATTCCGGTGAAGAGGTGGCGAAATCCCGTGAGAACTGCAGGCTGAAGGGAAATACGACGCTGAAGAAGCGGATGACCTTGAGCAGTCCTGTGCTGTGGTCGCCGGATACTCCTTATCTATATACGCTGGAAGTGAGGGTGAAGGACGGAAAGGGAAATGTGCTTGACGGATATGGAATCCGGACGGGTATCCGGACTATCGGATTTGATCCCAAACGGGGACTGATCCTGAACGGGAAGGTTTTCTCAAGAAAGCTTATCGGCGCTAACCGCCATCAGGACTATGCGCTGATAGGGAACGCGCTTTCAAATTCGTTGCACTGGCGTGACGCGAAAAAGCTGAAGGATGCGGGCATGGATATCATACGGAATGCGCATTATCCGCAAGATCCCGCATTTATGGAGGCCTGTGACGCCTTGGGCCTTTTTGTCATTGTAAACACTCCGGGCTGGCAGTTCTGGAGCGACGAACCGGTATTCAGAGAACGTATTTATTCTGATATCAGGAATATGGTGCGCCGTGACCGGAATCACCCTTGTGTTATTATGTGGGAGCCTATCCTGAACGAAACCAACTATCCGGATTATTTTGCGAAGGAAGTGCACGGCATTGTGAAGGAAGAGGCTCTTCCGGGAAACAATTATACCGCGGCCGATCTTCGGGCTACGGGCTCACGGTATTTTGACATAAGCTTCACCGCTCCTCTGTCGGAAACAGATCCCGGTTACGATGAGAATAAAATTTATTTTACGCGTGAGTGGGGAGATAATGTGGATGACTGGAATGCGCACAATTCTCCCAGCCGGGTGGCCCGGCAATGGGGAGAGCACGCACAGCTGATTCAGGCAAGAGATTATGGCAGATCTCCTGTGGGATGGGCAAGCATAGATGTGTTGTATGAAACGAAGCCCAACCATCTCGGAGGATGCCTTTGGCATTCGTTCGACCATCAGCGCGGCTATCATCCGGATCCTTTCTACGGAGGAATCATGGATGCTTTCCGTCGTCCGAAATATTCATATTATATGTTCCAGGCCAAAAGCCATCAAACCCGTCCCATGGTATATGTTGCGAACCTTATGACTCCTTTTTCGCCTGAGGACGTAACGGTGTACAGCAATTGTGATGAAGTAAGGCTGACTACCCAAACCGGGGAAAAGCAGCGCGTATACAGAGTGCCTCAGGAATTGGGCAACAAACCTTTTCCTATTGTCAGGTTTGAAAAGGCTTTTGACTTTATGGTTGACAAGAAATTTGCACGGGGAGGCAAGCATTCTGAATCTTATTTGTTGGCTGAAGGTCTGATTGACGGGAAAGTAGTGGCTTCGCACAAAGTTTGTCCGGCTCGTCAAAGTGCCGAAATCCGTTTGTCTGCTGATACGGAGAATATGCAGCCGGTAGCCAATGGCGGGGATTTGGTGACTGTTGTAGCGCAGGTGACCGACCGTAACGGTGTGGTCAAGCGTCTGAACAACACTTCCATCGTGTTTGAGATAGAAGGAGAGGGGCGGTTGATTGGCGCAGACAAGGCAGTGCCCGTGCTTTGGGGAGAAGCCTGCGTGTTGGTTCAAACCACTTCCAAGGCTGGAAAGGTCAGAATCAAGGCACGGATGGAGTATGCCGGTGAGGTCAAGCCGTCGGCCGGCGAACTGGAGTTTGCCACCTTGCCTTCGCCAGTGCCCCAGCTCTTCGATGCAGATGAAGAAAAGCAGACCACGGTTGCTCTCCCGACACAAGGAAGCGGCGCATTGAGCGAAGAGCAGAAACAGGAGCTGATGAAAGCAAGCAAGATTGTAGAGGCTCAGCAGGAGCAGTTTGGAGAGAAAGACGGAAAGCGGTAGAATCTGACAGGTCGGCTGGAGGATTCTGTGCGGTGCAGACGGAGAACTTGTGCGGCAAAAATCTTCCTTTTCTCCGCACAAGTTTGGAAATATGCCAAAGTATTTGGTCAGATTAAAGAATTATTTCCTTAATCTTTTGTGTTATCTCGATAAAACTTCTAATTTTGCAACGTATTACGAATCATCGAGTAGGATATTTTAGTTCTAACAATTAAATAATTTAAATTCAATCATTTATGTGGTTAAGTAATTCATCTATTGGAAGGAAAGTGGTGATGAGCGTAACTGGTATCGCCCTTGTCCTGTTTCTTACATTTCACATGTTGATGAACCTGGTCGCATTATTTTCGGCGGAGGGTTATAACACGGTGTGTGAATTTTTGGGAACTAACTGGTATGCCCTTATCGGTACACTGGCATTAGCTGCTCTGTTTGTAATTCACATTATCTATGCCTTCTGGCTGACAATGTTGAACCGTGCGGCTCGTGGCAGCGAGCGCTATGCTGTTAGCGTGAAGCCTAAAACAGTGGAATGGGCATCTCAGAACATGCTGGCTTTGGGCGTTATCGTGATTTTGGGCTTGGCATTGCATTTGTTCAACTTCTGGTACAACATGATGTTCGCCGAACTGATCGGAAATCCCATGATGGGCGGTTTGAGCGCAACAGATGGTTACGGCTACATTATGGAAACGTTCTCAAATCCTGTATTCTTTGTGCTGTACATTGTTTGGCTGTGTGCCTTGTGGTTCCATCTGACTCATGGATTCTGGAGTTCAATGCAGACTTTGGGTTGGAACAACACGACCTGGATCAGTCGTTGGAAATGCATTTCTAACATCTATTCTACTATCATCGTGCTGGGATTCATGCTGGTAGCAGTTGTATTTTTCGTGAAGAATTTATAATACGTTGACAAAACAGGTTCAATGCCTTATCAACTAAAAAAGAAAACAATTATGACTAAGATACTTGATTCTAAAATACCTGAAGGTCCGATAGCTGAAAAATGGACCAACTATAAAGCTCATCAGAAACTGGTGAATCCGGCCAACAAACGCCGTCTGGATATCATTGTTGTAGGAACAGGTCTGGCAGGTGCTTCTGCCGCTGCTTCTTTGGGCGAAATGGGATTCCGCGTGTTTAATTTCTGCATTCAGGATTCTCCGCGCCGTGCGCACTCTATTGCAGCTCAGGGAGGTATCAATGCAGCCAAGAACTATCAGAACGACGGTGACTCGGTATATCGTCTGTTCTATGATACAGTGAAAGGCGGTGACTACCGCGCCCGTGAAGCTAACGTTTACCGTCTGGCTGAAGTTTCAAACAATATCATCGACCAGTGTGTTGCACAGGGTGTTCCTTTTGCCCGTGAATACGGAGGCTTGCTGGCTAACCGTTCGTTCGGTGGCGCACAGGTTTCACGTACATTCTATGCGAAGGGTCAGACGGGCCAGCAGCTCTTGCTGGGCGCATATTCTGCATTGAGCCGCCAGGTAGGTGCCGGAACTGTAAAGCTGTATACCCGTTATGAAATGGAAGACGTGGTTATCATCGACGGCCGTGCGCGCGGTATCATCGCCAAGAATCTTGTAACAGGTAAACTGGAACGCTTTGCCGCTCATGCCGTTGTAATCGCAACCGGAGGCTATGGAAATACTTACTTCTTGTCTACCAACGCGATGGCATGTAACTGCTCTGCAGCAATGGCTTGTTATCGTAAGGGTGCGTTCTTCGCAAACCCGGCTTACGTGCAGATTCATCCGACTTGTATCCCGGTACACGGCGACAAGCAGTCTAAGCTGACTTTGATGTCTGAATCTTTGCGTAACGACGGCCGTATCTGGGTTCCGAAGAAGCTGGAAGACGCGAAGGCATTGCAGGCTGGCACCAAGAAAGGAAGTGACATTCCCGAAGAAGACCGCGACTATTACCTGGAACGCCGTTATCCGGCATTCGGTAACCTGGTTCCGCGTGACGTGGCTTCGCGTGCAGCAAAAGAACGCTGCGACCATGGTTTCGGCGTGAACAACACCGGTCTTGCTGTCTTCCTTGATTTCTCTGAAAGTATCGAACGTCTGGGCCTTGATGTTGTCCGCCAGCGTTACGGCAACCTCTTTGATATGTATGAAGAGATCACAGACGTAAATCCGGGTGAACTGGCCAATGAAATCAACGGAGCAAAATACTATAATCCGATGATGATTTATCCGGCTATCCACTACACAATGGGCGGTATCTGGGTTGACTATGAATTGCAGACAACCATTAAGGGATTGTTTGCTATCGGCGAATGTAATTTCTCTGACCACGGCGCTAACCGTCTGGGAGCTTCTGCTTTGATGCAGGGACTGGCTGACGGATACTTCGTATTGCCTTATACTATCCAGAACTATCTGGCAGATCAGATTACAGTTCCTCGCTTCTCTACGGACCTTCCGGAATTTGAAGAAGCAGAAAAGGCTGTTCAGGCTAAGATCGATCACCTGATGGGCATTCAGGGCAAGCGTTCGGTTGACTCTATCCACAAGGAACTCGGACACATCATGTGGGAATATGTCGGCATGGGACGTACAGAGGCAGGCTTGAAGACAGCACTGGCCAAACTGAAAGAAATCCGCAAGGAATTTGAAACAAATCTGTTCATCCCGGGCAAGAAAGAAGGCATGAACGTTGAGCTGGATAAGGCTATCCGTCTGAATGACTTTATCACAATGGGCGAACTGATTGCTTATGATGCATTGAACCGTAACGAATCATGTGGCGGCCACTTCCGTGAAGAATACCAGACAGAAGAAGGCGAGGCAAAACGTGATGACGAACACTACTTCTATGTGTCTTGCTGGGAATATCAAGGCTCAGACGATAAGGCTCCGGTTCTCTACAAAGAGCCGCTGGTTTACGAAGCAATCAAAGTTCAGACTCGTAACTATAAGAGCTGATCAGTGAAGTTAAACAATTAAAAGCATCTAAGTAAAATGGATAAAAATATATCATTTACGCTGAAAATTTGGCGTCAGAACGGACCGAAGGAACAAGGTCATTTCGATACATTCCAGATGAAAGATATCCCGGGTGATACCTCATTCCTGGAGATGTTGGATATCTTGAATGAGCAGCTGATTGAAGAAGGAAAAGAACCGGTTGTATTTGATCATGACTGCCGTGAAGGTATCTGCGGTATGTGCTCTTTGTATATCAACGGACATCCGCATGGACCGGCTACAGGTGCAACGACTTGTCAGTTGTATATGCGCCGTTTCCATGACGGTGATGTGATTACTGTAGAACCGTGGCGTTCTGCCGGTTTCCCGGTTATTAAGGACTTGATGGTAGACCGTTCGGCCTATGACAAGATTATGCAGGCTGGAGGTTATATCAGCGTGCGTACAGGCGCTCCTCAGGATGCGAATGCTATCCTGATTCCGAAGGACGTTGCTGATGAGGCTATGGATGCCGCTACTTGTATCGGTTGCGGCGCTTGTGTAGCAGCCTGCAAGAATGGTTCGGCTATGCTGTTTGTTTCTGCAAAAGTGAGCCAGCTGAATCTGCTTCCGCAAGGCAAGCCTGAGGCACTCCGCCGTGCAAAAGCCATGATTGCCAAAATGGATGAACTGGGATTCGGTAACTGTACAAACACCCGTGCATGTGAAGCAGAATGTCCGAAGAACGTTTCAATCAGCAATATTGCCCGCTTGAACCGCGACTTTATCAAGGCCAAATTGAAAGATTGATTTAGTCTGTAGCTTTTATTTGATAAATAATTTGCCGTCTTATGGAAGCAGCTTCTGTCTGTTCCATAAGACGGTTTTTTGTGGTGGATCTGGCTGTGTATGGCACAGTATGTTTCTTTCCGGTTTCGCTTGTCAGCCTGTCTTAAGTGTGAAATAAGACTAAAACATGGGCGGGAAAGGTAGACGGTGTTGCTTTTTTTAGATAGTATTCTTATATTTGTGTCGTGATTTTTTTCATAGTATTAGATTTAAGGTTAACAAGGGAGGGAGAAGGCGTTCTCCCTTTTTTATTTTCAGCCTTACAGTCCAAGTTCACTGTGTATTTGCTCGTAGGTAGCGTCCTTCAATATCACATTCTTATTTCCGTCCAGCAGGTAAAGGGAAGGCATGGACTTTATATTGTAGAGTGCGCGCATTCTGATGATTTCCTTGTCGGTGCCTATAATCCAGTTTGCCGGCATGTCTTTCAGCGAATTGCGCCAGGCCTCCATGTTTTCTTCAGTGTAGACAGCCAATATGGAAAGTTTGTTTGCGTCGACAGCTCTTTTCAATGACTCGTCATTGATCATTTCCTGCAGGAGATGGTGGCAGGTGGGGCATTCGGGGTCATAGAAGACGAGCAAAAGCCGGTTGTTGTGCACTTGCGTATTCTTGAGCGTGCTTGTCTTTCCTGAAGGCAGATAGTAAGTGAAATCGGAAGCCTGTTTCCCTGGCTGGTTTCTGCTTATCAGATCCAGTCTGAACTTGAAGTTTTCTCTTACGGCTTCATCCGTTTCATACTTCCCGATCATCTGTTTCAGGTAAGCAGCATACAGTCGTTCGTTGTAGAACGGCGAGTTAGGATCGGACAGATAATCGTCAAACAGTTTCATGAATACTTGCCTTGCGTGCGGATGCGGGTACATGAGCCTGCATAGATTCCCGATGCTGGGTTCTGCTTCATCCGGATTCGTCTGCGTATCGGCAAGCAGGGCGATGTGGTCGACAAACCCTTGTTCGGTGACATTGCTGTTATTGACCAGGGCTGTATCTGCAAAGTTGAATTCATCCCAGTAATGCGCAAGAAGAAACGTCTTTCTCGATTCCGGATCCTTCAGCGATTCGGGAATCTTGGGGTAAGGGAACTGCGGTTCCTGCTGCACGGACTTTTCCGTTTGCAGGCTTTGCTGTGCTGCGTTTCCGATTTTTTGCCTGTTACTGTTCTTGCATGAAAGCGTAGAGATTGAAAATGTCGCAAGAAAGAGGCAATACATATATTTTTTCATGTTGCTGTATGCTGTTTTCATAAAATAGAAATGTTTGATATTGCTTTCGGGAGATTATAGAAGGCGGTATACTCCACCGGCCAACGCCTTTATAACCCCTTTCATCTCGAGTTCGAAAAGAATGCCTGCCATCCGGTTGATAGCGATGTTGCATTCCACCACCAGCGTGTTTATCTGTTTTCCTTCCGGCTGTTTCTTGAGCAGGTTTACAATCCGTTCTTCTTCTTCAGACAAGTCCGGGAAAAGCTGGCGCTGGATGGCTCTGGGCACCTTGTTTTCTACGTCCCAGCACATCGCTTTGACGAAATCTTCCGCATTTTGCACGAGCGTCGCCTTGTTTTGTCTGATCAGTTCGTTGCACCCTGCGGAGTATTCATCATTGATTCTGCCCGGGAAGGCAAAGCAGTCGCGCTGATAGCTGTCTGCAATTTCTGCCGTGATGAGCGACCCTCCTTTTACGGCTGATTCGATGACGATTGTTGCATTGCTGATGCCGGCCACAATGCGGTTTCGCTTGACAAAATTCTGTTTGTCGGGATTTGTTCCACTGGGGAATTCGGTGAGCAGTCCGCCGCACGAAAGCATTTCGGCAGCCGTATGTTTATGGACGGCCGGGTAAATCCGGTCAAGCCCGTGAGCCAGCACTCCCACGGTGGGAATGCCGTGATTGAGAGCCGCCCGGTGAGCATGGATATCGATGCCATAAGCAAGTCCACTTACCACCAGCACGTCCGGGAGCATTTCTTTCAGGTCGTGCAGAAAAGTTCTGCAAATCTCTTTCCCGTAATCGGTTGCATTCCGTGTGCCGACAACGCTGACGATGTGCAGGCTGTTCAGGTCGGCGTTTCCTTTATAAAACAGAGCCAGAGGCGCATCGTCGCATTCTCTCAGGCGTGAAGGATATGCTTCGTCAGACGGTATCAGGCAGCGGATTCCGTTTTTCTCGGCAAACTGCAATTCCGCTTCACAGATGCGCAGAATGTCTGGCTTTCCCAAAGCCCCGGCAAGCTTCGGCGAAAGTCCGGGAATCTCCTCGGCCAGTTCTTTGGCGTGGAGTATGATTTCAGCGGCGCTTCCCGCCGTTTTCAGCAGATTGTGGGCACCGGCCAGTCCCAGACCCGGCGTGCGGGTAAGCGCCAGCGTATATAGGCGTTCTTCGTCTTTCATTCGTTCAGGTAGGGGGCCAGAGTTTGATTCAACAGTTCGCTCTCTCCCAAACGTCCGTTGACGAGGCATACGGTTTCTACGCTTGACTTGACGACAGCCTTCATGTCCGGAAGCCGGAAGATGTCCTGGTAAAACACATATTTGATGCCTTCCTTTTTGATGTACAGTTTGGAAACAAATTCGTCCTGGCTGGTGAGCGGAGTCTTGAATGCCATGTTCAGCCGGGCGACAACAGGGTCTATTCCTTTCCGGTGCAGTTCGGCGAAGCTGATTCCCGTGGAAGACAGAAATTCATGGCGGGTATGTTCGATATAATGCTGGTAATTTGCGTTGTTAACAATGCCTTGCAGGTCGCATTCGTAATCGCGGACCTTCATCTTCAGTTCAAAAATGTATTTCTCCATAAATTCTATGTTTTTGTACAAAAGTAATGATTTTGTCGGAAGTAATGCGGGGTTCCTTGTGCGGATTCGGGAAAGGCCATCAAATTTCCGTCAAACCTTGGGCAGAGGGCATGCATCCGTTTGCTTTCCTTGTCCGGTTGAAACTGGCCGATCTGGCGGCAGGGCTGACGCATTAAAAAGAATATTGATTATTAAATACTTATTATTCAGCATATACTGATTTTATAGGTAAAAAACAGCCTTTTTATCAGGCTTTAGTATATCTCTAAATATCAGATACTCTGAATATCAATGACTTTAGTAATGCGTCAGCCCTGATCTGGCGCAGGGCTGACGCATTAAAAAGAATATTGATTATTAAGTACTTATTATTCAGCATATACTGATTTTATAGGTAAAAAACAGCCTTTTTATCAGGCTTTAGTATATCTCTAAATATCAGATACTCTGAATATCAATGACTTTAGTAATGCGTCAGCCCTGTGATCTGGCGGCAGGTTTTATAGTCCAGCATTTGGTCCGTACAGTCCAGCGGCTGGACTATACGGACCACATACGTGGACCGTACGGTTCACGGGCTGGACCATAGAATTTGTTCCGATGTCTGGCAGACTTTCTACTGCCCGCCGCATTGAGGCTTTTTGAGATATTCATATCCTATCCGGCAATAAAGGCATTTCTTTATGTCGCAGTAGTTCTTTTTCAGCTGGATCAGCGCCTGACTGTCACCTGCGTGTGCAGCTTCGAGCCCGCATTCTTTCCAGATGCGTACGATGAAATTGTTTTCCGGCCTCATTTCTTCCAGCAGGCCGTTGGCCCGTTGTATCAGTATATTGTCGGTCTTGTATTTGCCGTAGGCATATAAAAAAGGGATGACCGTGTTTATCACCAGCAGGTCGATAGTCTGGTTGCTCAGTGTTTTCGGGTGCGGCGGTGAAGCTTCGCCGAACACATAATGCGTCAGCCAATACTCCGATGTGCCGCATCGCAGCATGTCGCGCAGGCTTTTCAGGCTTTGCGCCTCCATCAGGGCAGACAACAGCCCCTGCGAGCGGTAGTAGAATGAGGCAAGTTGGGCGATTCGTACATGCGGAAAATTGTCCGGACGCATCCTCAGCAGCTTCCAGCGGCTGTTTGCCGAAGGCCTCAGTCCGAATTTGTGGCTCAGATAGGTATATTCCTTCATGAGCCTGTCCGTGTACTCGTCGGCCGGCACTTCCTGGAGCAGCCCCGCCTGTCCGAAGAAGAAGGCTTCTATCTGAAACAGGCTGTCGCGGTGTTTGTTTACCGCCAGCAGGGGGATGGTTTCGGCCCAGAACTCAAAGGCGTCGCTGTTTGTTCCGAATCCGAAGTTGCGAGCCAGGATGATGAAGAATACATGTTCCCAGTCTTTCCGGTGGCGTCCGAGGAGCTGCATGATTTTATCGGTCTTCTGCTCGAAGCGTTCGGTTTGCAGCCTCGAAAGCCAGCTGTGCAGGAGGAGTTTAGGCAACGCCGGTATCAGCCGGTAGCAGGCCGGATAGCGGTCGGCCTCGATGAGCTGCCGGTAGTTGTCCGACAGGTATCCGGGGCAGTGCAGTTCCAGTTGCGGAATCGTTTCACCGTCTGACCGGCGTACGCTTGCATCGATTTCTGAGGCTACATGCAGAATGACCGAATCGTAGTTGCTGTCAAGATGGTGTCCGTGCCGCTCCCATTCGGACGATTGCTGATGGATTTCGATGTTTCCCACCCAGACTACGCCTCCGATTTTGATTTTGGCATTGAAAAAGTCCGGTCCAGCATTGTAGTTTGCCTGACCCGGATCGATGATTTCGATGCTTTCCCCTTCGGCTGTAAGCAGCGGTTTCAGCGGAAAAAGCTTGTGTTTCCATACATAGTGTAGAAGTTGTTCCATGTTAACGAGGTGTAAATGTTCGGTAAATGTAATGATTAATAGCGAAAAACGCTATCTTTGCGGATAAAATGTTTTGTGTATTATGAAAATTGCATTGATCGGATATGGAAAGATGGGAAAGGAAATCGAAAAAATCGCGCTTTCCCGTGGTCATGAAATCGTAAGTATCATTGATATAGACAACCGTAAGGATTTTGATTCGGAAGCTTTCCGTTCGGCTGATGTGGCCATTGAGTTTACCGCGCCTTCGGTGGCCTACGGCAATTGCACGGAAGCTTTCAGACAAGGCGTGAAGGTGGTTTCCGGAAGTACCGGCTGGATGGCGGAACATGGCGAGGAAATGCGCCGCTTGTGCGCCGAAGAAGGAAAGACTTTGTTCTGGTCGTCAAACTTCAGTCTGGGCGTTGCCATTTTCTCGGCCGTCAACAAGTATCTGGCTAAAATCATGAACAGGTTCCCCAATTATGAGGTGTCTATGGTTGAAACACATCATGTTCATAAGCTTGATGCTCCGAGCGGAACCGCCATTACGCTGGCCGAAGGCATTATTGAAAATCTGGACCGCAAGAACAAGTGGGTGATGGGTACGCTGACAGCTCCTGACGGCAGCGTGACCGGAACTGTCGAATGTGCTCCCGATGAGTTCCCCGTAAGCGCAGTCCGCAGAGGAGAAGTGCCGGGCATTCATACCGTCCGCTATGAATCGGAGGCAGACTCGATTGTCATAACCCATGACGCGAAAAACCGGAAAGGGTTTGCGCTTGGCGCCGTGCTGGCTGCCGAATATACGGCGACCCACAGCGGTTTTCTGGGAATGAGCGATTTGTTTCAATTTTAACAGATAGAAGAAGCGTATGAAAGAATGTTTGTCTTCCGGCGGAAAGCCATGCTTCGCTGAAAAGATAAGCCAGACCCCTCGCAGGCAGTGGATCAAGTTTGCCACGGTTCTGGTATTGTATGTCATTTTTCTGATCTGGCTTCGGAGCTGGTTGGGCCTGGTGGTGATTCCGTTTATTTTCGATGCGTATATCACGAAGCTTATCCCCTGGACATGGTGGAAAAAGTCGAAGAACAAGACGGTGCTGGCCGTGATGAGCTGGGTTGACGCGATTGTGTTTGCCCTGGTTGCCGTCTATTTTGTCAATCTGTATTTTTTCCAGAACTATGTCATTCCGTCGTCTTCTCTGGAGAAATCTCTGCTGGTTGGCGATTATCTGTTTGTCAGCAAGATGAGTTATGGGGCGCGCATTCCGCAGACCCCTCTTCACATGCCTCTTACGCAGCATACGTTGCCGGTGTTCAACTGCAAGTCGTATGTTGAATGGCCGCATTGGGACTATAAGCGTGTATCGGGCTTGGGGCAGGTAAAGCTGAACGACATCGTTGTCTTCAACTTTCCGGCCGGCGATACTGTAGCTACAGGCAATCCAGCCGAAGATATCTATCGCATGAGCTATCAGCTGGGCAGGCAGTTGGCTCAGCCCGTCGACATGTCGCGGCTTTCTCCGGAGCAGCAGCGCGAAGTGTTTGACTTCTACTACAATGCGGGAAGAAAATACATCGACGAGAATCCCCAGATGTTTGGCAAAGTGATCACACGTCCGGTAGACCGGAGAGAAAATTACGTAAAGCGCTGTGTCGGGCTTCCCGGACAGACCTTGCAGATAAAGAACCGCATCGTTTACCTTGACGGCAAGCCCAACAAGGAGCCTGACAATGTGCAGTACCGTTATCTGGTGCATACGAAAGGGGTGCTTCCCGAAGACTTCTGCCATGAGCTGGGAATCAGCAAAGAAGACCTGAGCGCTTATTTTGTGGAAGAGTCTACCTATAATATGCCGCTGACCGAAGCTGCCAAGGCTGCTTTGCTGGGGCGCAAGGATCTGGTCGTTTCCATTGAGAATGTGCCCGATGACGATGCCGGAGGCTTGTATCCGAACAATAAACAGACCGGATGGACGGTAGACAACTACGGGCCGGTATGGATTCCGAAAAAAGGTGCCAGCATTGATCTGACGCTCGACAATCTTCCGCTTTATGAGCGTCCCATCAAGAATTACGAAGGCAATGCGCTCGAAGTGAAAGGCGGAAAGATTTATATCAACGGACAGGAAACCTCAAAATATACATTCAAGATGGACTATTACTGGATGATGGGCGACAACCGTCACAATTCGGCCGACTCGCGTTTCTGGGGATTCGTTCCGGAAGACCATATCGTAGGAAAGCCGGTATTTATCTGGCTGTCGCTCGATCCCGACCGCAATTGGACGGACGGCAAAATCCGCTGGAACCGCCTGTTCCGTTTTGTGGATTCCATCAAATGATTTATGTGGATCAATAAGTCCGGCAAATGGTGGGCAAAGGCAGTCGGCTGCATTGTGGCAGCAGTTGTGCTGGTGCGTATGTTCCTTGTTACGGCTTGTGTCATCCCCTCTTCCGGCATGGAGAACAGCCTTTATGAAGGCGAGCGGATACTGGTCAGCAAATGGAGCTATGGGCTGCGTATGCCTTTTCCTTCAGTGTTCGGCTATCACCGGATTGCGGATTCGCCCGTGACGAAAGGAGATATCGTGCTGTTCAACAATCCCCATCCGCACGACCCGGACAGCCGGATAGAAAGCCGCGAGCTTTTCATAAGCCGCTGCATTGGCTTGCCCGGCGACACGCTGATGCTTGACCGGAATCTGTCTGAAATCCAGGGAGAAGTTCTCAGTCCCGACAGCAAGGCGCTGTATGCTTATCCGGCTGTGATGGAAGACACGATGCAGGCTGTGCTTGCTTCGCTGGGGCTGGATGACAACACGCTGGCCGGATATACCTCAGACGGCAACTACATACGCAGCTTCAGTCATTATGAATATTACCTGATTTCGCAGCGTTTGGAAAACCGTTTTTCCCTGCTCCCGATGAACCGGGGCAATCGCCGGGACGTGCATCCGTATGTTGTTCCCGGAAAGGGCAGGGCTGTGAAGGTTTATCCGTGGAACATCAAACTGCTGTGCAATACCATTCTAGCGCACGAACACCGTGCAGCCGAGGTGAAGGATGGCGTGCTTTATGTGGAAGGCAGACGGACGGATTCTTTTACTTTTACGAAAGATTATTATTGGATGGCCTCGAATGATCCGGTGAACTTGTGTGATTCGCGTCTGTTCGGATTCGTTCCCGATGACCATTTGATAGGAAAAGCCTGGCGCATCTGGTACTCATCCCGCGAAAACCGGTTTATGAGGAGAATAGAATGATGGAGGCACATGAACAAGGATATGAGCGAATGAAACAGAAAGTGGTTTTGGGTTCCGCTTATTTGGGCCCTGTTGAATATTATACAAAACTTTTTGCCTACGGCGATGTACGGATTGAGCGTTTTGATCATTACATGAAGCAGACCTACCGAAACCGTTGTGTGATTGCTTCTGCCGAAGGGCCGCTGGCACTTGCTGTACCCACAGAAAAGGGTGATGCCCTGAAGTGTCTGATGAAGGATGTGCGCATTTCCGACCACGGCAACTGGAGGCATGTGCATTGGAATGCCTTTGTAGCAGCCTATCGGCACAGTCCGTTTTTTGACTATTATGCCGACGAGTTTCAGGCTTTTTTTGTCAAGAAATATGCGTTTCTGTATGACTTCAATATGGAACTCTGCCGCTGGGTCTGTGAACAGATTGATTTGTGTCCGGTTTTATCTCCGACTGACGATTTTGCGGCCGAGATTCCGGATGCAGATGATTTCCGGGAGCTGATTCATCCGAAAAGGAACTATAAAGAGTCGGATCCGGACTTTGTAGCAGCTCCTTATTATCAGGTTTTTGAGCGTAAGTTCGGTTTCCTTCCCAATTTGAGCGTTGCCGATCTGCTGTTCAATATGGGGCCTGAAAGTTTGCTCGTGCTGCGCGACAGCATGGCCAAAAAAACGGCAGACTCCTTGCCGTAAAAGAATAATGTAGTACATTTGCAACAAAATCAATGATTTAACGATATATGAACAATTTACCGACAGTAACGAAAAATCTGCTGATTATAAATGTGCTCTGCTTTTTGGGCATGTTTGTGGCTGAAAGATATGGAATTGACATCAACCATCTGTTAGGACTTCACTTCTTTCTGGCGTCCGATTTCAATATAGGACAGTTGGTTTCCTATATGTTTATGCACGCCAATTTTTCGCATATTTTTTTCAACATGTTTGCCTTGTGGATGTTTGGCCGTGTGTTGGAGCAGGTGTGGGGACCAAAGCGTTTTCTTACTTATTATATCGTGTGCGGAATAGGTGCCGGACTGGTTCAGGAACTGGTGTGGGGTATGGAGTATGTGTTTGTATGGTCAAACTTTGCTTCAGTTGACACGGGCGTCGGCATCATCTCCATGGAAGGCTTTTTGAATGAACTGACAACGGTGGGAGCATCCGGCGCTGTTTACGGTATCCTGCTGGCATTCGGAATGCTTTTCCCGAACAGTCAGATGTTTGTCTTTCCTATTCCGATGCCGATTAAGGCGAAATATTTTGTAATCGGTTATGCTGTGCTTGAACTGTTTTTGGGGCTGGGCGGCAGTGACGGAGTTGCTCATTTCGCCCATCTTGGCGGTATGCTTTTTGGTCTGATACTGATTTTATATTGGAGAAAGAAAAATGGCGGAGGGAAGATTTATTACTGATTTGCGGAGAAAATTCGTACAGGGCGATATTGTCACACAGCTTCTGTATGTGAATGTGGCTGTGTTTATCGTGGTGGCTGTATTTAACGTGATAGCCACGCTGTTCAATCTTTCGCTCGTTTCATGGATAAAATGGCTTGAACTGCCTGCATGGCCCGAAACTTTTATCCGTCAGCCATGGTCGCTCTTCACTTACATGTTTATGCATGCCGATGTGTTTCATATTCTTTTCAATATGCTTTGGCTGTACTGGTTCGGACGGCTGTTTCTGAACTTCTTTTCGTCGAAGCATCTGCGCGGCCTGTATGTGCTGGGTGGAATTTGCGGTGGTCTGCTTTATATCCTTTCGTATAATGTCTTTCCCTATTTTGAGGATAAGGTATATTTTTCCTATTTGTTGGGTGCTTCCGCTTCGGTTTTGGCCATTGTGGTGGCGGCGGGTGTTCGTGAGCCGAACTATCCGGTGCAGTTGATGTTTTTCGGTACGGTGCGTCTGAAATATGTAGCGATTTTTATGGTCGTTCTGGATCTGCTGTTCATGACATCTTCCAACGCAGGAGGACATATCGCGCATTTGGGAGGAGCCTTGTCCGGCTGGTGGTTTGCAGCGGGATTGTCGAAGGGACACGATGCGACCAAATGGATAAACGGCATTTTGGACTGGTTTTCCGGTCTGTCCGGGCCGCGCCGGGTGAAGAGGCCTAAAATGGAAGTGCATTATGGCGACAAGCAGAAAGATTACGATTATAATGCGATGAAAAAGGAAAGGGAGGCTGAGGTGGACCGCATTCTCGACAAGCTCCGCAAGTCTGGATATGGCAGTCTGTCTGAAGAAGAGAAGAGGAAGCTGTTTGATGCCAGCAAGAAATGAAGTGAGGTAATGAAATGAATATAATCGGTCATACATTGCAGGGCCTGGCGTTGCTTGCCAATTTGCTGGCAGGGGCTGGCTTTCTGTTTTGTTCTTATAGCCAGTATTTATCTCCTGTAGCACATCCTGTGTTGTCATGTGCGGGACTGTTTTTTCCTTTCTTTCTCTTTCTGAACGCTTTGTTCCTGCTGTTCTGGCTCTTTGTGCAGTGGAAATTTAGTCTGGTTCCATTCTTGTTCCTGTTGGCGGGATGGGGAAGCATCAGATCTTATGCTCCATGGGGGCACAAGGAAGAAGCAGAAGGAAAGGAAACCTTGAAATTCCTGACATACAATGTGATGGGAATGCCTGTAGAAAAGGGGGATTCTGTAAATCCGATTGTCGAGTATATCCGCAAGTCGGATGCCGATGTGGTTTGTTTGCAGGAGTATCCGGTTCATGACGAGAAAATCCGGAAAGCTCTTTCGTTCTATCCTTATGTTGAAACTTTTGCAGTCGCCGGATGGAACGGGATGGCGTGTCTTTCACGGTATCCGATTCTTTCGGTCGAACGTATCGGCTACAAAAGCGTAAGCAACGGCAGCTTCTTGCTGCGTTTGAAACTGGATAAAGATACGATGGCAGTGGTTTGCAATCATCTGGAGTCGAACAAGCTGGATGCTCATGACAAACAGGTTTATGAAGAAATTCTGAAATCTCCGGGCGAAAAGAATGTGAAGAGCGGAGGCAAATATTTGTTGGGGAAGCTGGCTGAAGCTGCGGCGCTCCGCGCTCCTCAGGCGGATTCCGTTGCCCAGGCTATTGTTGGAAACAAGTGCCGGTATATGCTTGTATGCGGCGACTTTAATGATTCTCCCTTGTCGTATGCCCACCGGATCATCGGACGAGGCCTGCATGATGCGTATATAGAGGCCGGAAGGGGACCCGGCTTTTCATATAACCGGAATTTTCTTTATTTCCGGATCGATCATCTGATGGTGGGCGAGGGATTCAGGGTGCTGGAAGCAGATGTTGACAATTCGATATCTGCATCAGATCATTATCCTTTGTGGTGTGTGGTAGAGAAATTATAACCTTAATAAATTGAGTATTGATAATGAAACAACTTGTAATTGCTGCAGCTATGACGTGTTTGGTATGTGCGTGCGGACAGAAGACGAACGAGAGCGAGAATCCGTTTCTGGCGGAGTTTCAGACTCCTTATGGCACTCCTGATTTCAGCCGCATCAAGGTGGAACATTATGAACCGGCTTTCCTGGCCGGCATTGACCAACAGAATGAAGAGATTAGGACGATTGTGGAAAATGCGGATGAACCAACTTTTGAGAATACAATTGTCGCGCTTGACAAGAGTGGGGAGGTTCTTGATCGTGTCAGCGGTGTGTTTTTTGCCTTGACAGAAGCTGATACCAATGATCAGCTGATGGAGCTGGAAACGAAATTCGCCTCAATGCTTTCAGAACACAGCGACAATATTTATTTGAATCAGGATTTGTATAAGCGCGTTGCGGCTGTGCATGATAAAGAAGCTGAAGGGAAAATCCAGCTGACAACCGAACAGCATTATCTTTTGGATAAATATTACAAGGGGTTTGTACGTGCAGGGGCTGCGCTGGATTCAGCCAAACAGGCCCGTTTGCGCGAAATCAACAAAGAGCTTGCTACGCTTACCATCGAGTTCGGCAATCATGTGCTTGCCGACAACAACGCATATTTGTTGGTGGTTGACGATAAGAAGGATCTGGAAGGGCTTCCTGAAACGGTGGTTGAAGGGGCATCCCAGGAGGCAAAAGCCCACGGAAAAGAAGGCAAATGGGTGTTCACCCTGCAAGAATCCAGTCGTCTGCCGTTGTTGCAGTATGCAAAAAACAGAGAGCTGCGCAAGGATATTTATCAGGCTTATATCAATTTGGGAAACCACGGTGACGCAAATGACAACAAAGAACTCCTGAAACGGATTCTGACGCTTCGTCTGGAAAAGGCCAGGCTGATGGGATACAGCAATTATGCTGAATATCAGTTGGCGGAAAACATGGCGAAGACTCCTGAAAATGCACTTGACCTTCTGTATAAGCTGTGGGGATATGCTATCGGGAAAGCCAAGTCGGAGGCTGCACAGTTGCAGGCAATCATGGACCGCGAGGGAAAAGGCGAAAAGCTGGAGGCATGGGACTGGTGGTATTATGCAGAGAAACTTCGCAAAGAGAAATATGATCTGAATGAGGATGAAATCAAGCCTTATTTCAGCCAGGAAGATGTGCATAATGGACTTTGCTATGTGGTGAACAAGCTTTATGGCGTGACATTGACTCCGACGGACAGCATTTCTGTGTATAATCCGGATGTAAAGACGTATATTGTGAATGATGGTGACGGGTCTTTGCTGGGGATATTCTACAGCGATTATATGCCCCGTTCCAACAAACGGAGCGGTGCATGGATGAGCAATTTCCGTGAGGCTTCGGCTGATGTGCGCCCGCTTATTTACAATGTGGCAAGTTTTACCAAACCCGCAGGCGATCTTCCTTCCTTGCTTACATTGGATGAGGCTCGGACCATGTTTCACGAATTCGGGCATGCGCTTCACGGATTCCTGACAAATTGCCAATATAAGGGCGTTTCGGGAACTGCCGTTGCACAGGACTTTGTGGAACTTCCTTCCCAGATTATGGAACACTGGGCTATGGCTCCTGAGGTGCTTAAGGTCTATGCGAAGCATTATAAAACACGCGAAGCTCTTCCTGACGATCTTATAAAGAAAATTGAAAACCAGTCGCATTTCAATCAGGGTTTCATGACTACAGAACTGCTGGCTGCGGCCATTCTGGACATGGAACTGCATTGCCTGACCTCTACGGACAGTCTGGATGTCATGGGCTTTGAAAAACAGCTGATGGATAAAATCGGTCTGATTCCTCAAATCGCGCCGCGTTACCGTGCTACATATTTCAATCATATCATGGGCGGATACGATGCCGGATACTACAGTTATCTGTGGGCGGAACGCCTGGATACGGATGCTTTTGAAGCCTTTAAGGAGCATGGGCTGTTTGATCAGGAAACGGCCGCTTCCTTCCGCAAGAATATCCTTGAGAAAGGAGGATCTGACGATCCGATGAAGATGTATGTGGCTTTCCGCGGCGCTGAGCCGAGCCTTGAGCCGTTGCTGGAATCCCGCGGATTGAAGTAAACGGTTTGATTGCATAATCAAGCTTTTTGTAATCAAAAGTTTAAATATTTGCAATCGTTTCGGCTTATCTGATGAAAAAAAACTATATTTGCAACCTTGAATAAACGTATCAAATTAAAAATTAATATAATAAACTAAAGTAACATGCAAAACAAAGGATTTGTAAAGGTTTTTGCGGTATTACTGACACTTGCCTGCATCTTCTACCTTTCGTTCTCGTTTGTCACTCGCTATCAGATGAACAAGGCGGAAAAGGATCCCAGAGGTGCTGCCCATTATCTGGATTCCATGCAGAACCAGAAGGTATGGCTCGGTGTCTATACGCTGAAACAATGCCGTGAAATGGAAATCGGGTTGGGATTGGACCTGAAAGGTGGTATGAACGTGATTCTGGAGGTGTCTGTGCCTGATGTTGTAAAGGCATTGGCTGACAACAAACCGGATGCAGCCTTCAATAAGGCTGTTGAAGAAGCGGCCAAACAGCAGGTGACAAGCCAGGAGGATTTCATCACTTTATTTGTGAGAGAGTACAAGAAACAGGCTCCTGACGGAACGTTGGCCGAACTTTTTGCGACACAACAGTTGAAGGACAAGGTCAACACCCGCAGTACAGACGCTGAGGTAGAACGCGTATTGCGTCAGGAAGTACAGGCCGCTATCGACAACTCATACAATGTGTTGCGTACCCGTATCGACCGTTTCGGCGTTGTTCAGCCTAATATCCAGGCACTGGAAGGAACAATGGGCCGTATCATGGTTGAACTTCCGGGCATCAAGGAGCCTGAACGTGTCAGAAATCTGTTGCAGGGATCGGCAAATCTTGAGTTCTGGGAAACTTATGAAGCGAAAGACATTGTGCCTGTTCTCGTTTCGGCTGACGAACGCGCGCGTTTGCTGCTGGGTTCAACAACCGACTCTGTAAAGGTGGATTCGGCTGCGGTTGAAAAGGAAAAGGCTTCGGCTGCCATCTCTTCCAAGGACAGTCTTGCTGCTGTGTTGAAAGGTGAAACGGTAGACAACTCTGCAGCAAATGTAGAACAGTACAAGAAAGATCATCCCTTGCTGTCTGTGTTCCAGCCCAACCAAAGCGGAATGGGATCTATCGTGGGATATGCAGACTATAAGGATACAGCTGCTGTAAATGCAATTCTGAATATGCCGGGCGTTAAAGAAATCATGCCCCGCGACCTGAAACTGATGTGGGGAGTCAAGGCTTCCGACATGGATAAGACCGGACGCATCTTTGAACTTTATGCTATCCGCTCTACAGAACGTAACGGACGCGCTCCGCTGGAAGGAGATGTGATTACTGACGCTAGAGATTCTTACGACCAGTTTAACAAGCCGTGTGTAACGATGTCGATGAACAACGACGGATCCCGCCGTTGGGCCGCGCTGACTAAAAAGAACATCGGCAAGGAAATCGCTATCGTGCTCGACGGTTATGTATACAGTGCGCCGAATGTAAGAAATGAAATTACCGGAGGAAATTCTGAAATCACCGGTAACTTTACTCCGGAAGTGACCAAGGACTTGGCGAATGTGCTGAAGTCTGGTAAAATGCCGGCTCCTGCGCGTATCGTGCAGGAAGATATCGTAGGTCCGTCGTTGGGACAGCAGTCCATCAATCAGGGCCTTGTTTCGTTTATCGTGGCTTTGATCGCGCTGATGGCTTATCTTTGTGTGATGTACGGTTTCATTCCGGGTATGGTGGCCAACGGTGCCTTGATCTTCAACTTCTTCTTCACGCTTGGTATTCTGACTTCATTCCAGGCGGCGCTGACATTGTCGGGTATCGCCGGTATGGTGCTTTCTCTGGCTATGGCTGTCGATGCGAACGTGTTGATTTACGAGCGTACAAAAGAAGAGCTGCGGTTTGGAAAAACAATGAAAGATGCGGTTTCTGCCGGTTATTCGGGTGCATTCTCTGCAATCTTCGACTCTAACCTGACATCAATCATCACGGGTGTTATCTTGTTCTATTTCGGTACAGGACCAATCCGCGGATTTGCTACGACATTGATTATCGGTATTCTCTGTTCGTTCTTTACAGCCGTTTTCATGACTCGTCTGGTTTACGAACACTACATGAAGAAAGACAAATGGCAGCATCTTACATTCTCTACGGGAGTGTCAAAGAATCTGTTCCAGAACGTACATTATAATTTCATGGGCATTATCAAACGCTCGTTCACGATATGGGGCGTTTTGCTGTTGATCTGCATTGTTTCGTTCTTTACTCGTGGCTTGTCGCAAAGTATCGACTTTACCGGAGGACGTAACTTTGTGGTTCAGTTCGACAGAGTGGTTCAGCCGGAAACAGTCCGCGATCTGCTTGACGCGAAGGTAGGTGACGCAAATGTGCAGGCCATCGCTTTGGGAACAGACGGAAAAAGAATCCGCGTGATGACCAACTATCGTATTGAAGAAAATGATCCGAAAGTCGATTCTGAAATCGAGAGTCTGCTGTATACATCCCTGAAGGAAGGCAATCTGGTTCCTGAAGGCGTTACTCTCGAGCACTTTGTCGACCGTGATACGCAGGACGGATGTTCGATCATCAGTTCGCAGAAAGTTGGTCCGAGTGTCGCAGATGATATGAAAACTTCTGCTGTGTGGGCGGTTGTGCTTGCGCTGATTGCGATCGGTCTGTATATTTTGATTCGGTTCAACAATATCGCCTACAGTATCGGTGCTACGGTAGCATTGGCTGTTGATGCTGTATTGGTTATCGGTGCTTATTCATTGTTCTATGGTATCATGCCGTTCTCGTTGGATGTTGACCAGACATTTATCGGTGCCGTGCTGACAATCATCGGTTATTCTATCAATGATAAGGTGGTTATTTTCGACCGTGTGCGTGAGTTCAGCCATCTGTATCCGACACGTGAGCGTGCGAAGATGTTCAATGATGCGCTGAATACAACATTGGCCCGTACGTTGAACACAGGTCAGAGTACGTTGATTGTGCTTCTTATCATCATCATTCTTGGAGGTGACAGCATTCGCAGCTTCTCGTTTGCGATGATTCTGGGTGTTGTCATTGGAACATTCTCTTCTCTGTTTGTTGCAGCTCCTGTTGCCTATTTGCTGTTGGGCAACAAGATGCCGGCACAGGTAGGAGAAGGCGAGGTGAAGAAAGCATAAGGTTTGCTGACAAATGGCAGGTTGTACGCATGTGCACTGCCGGATAAAATAAAGGGGCTGCGCCAAAGTAGAGATACTGGTGCAGCCCTTCTTATGTCGGCAGGTTTCTGTTGCGTGATGGATTTGTATTCTTTCTTCCTTTGTGGAAGTCAGGAAGTAAACAAAGGATGTCAGCCTTCCTTGATTTTCTTTAGATAGTCGGATGGAGTGAGTCCGAACTCTTCCTTGAAGCATTGGCGGAAATAAACTGTACTGTTTATTCCGACTTTAAAGGCAATCTCCGATATGTTATATTTGCCTTCGAGAAGCATTTTTTCAGCCAGCTGCATCTTGATTTTTCGGATATACTCGTTGGTAGACATTCCTGTCAATGCTTTCGTTTTTCTGTAGAGTGTGGAGGAACTCATGCAGAGGGTGCTTGCAAGGTAGTTGATGTCAATGGCTTCTGTCGCCGATAAGTTTTCAATAATGATATGTTTCATTTTATCAAGAAACTCTTTGTCTATCTTGTTCAGCGAATCCGTAATTATCGAATGTTTCTCTTCAAGTTCCTTGGTGGTAATCTTTTCTGAAACGATTTTCTCAGAATAGTGTTCTGCAAGGTGTCTGCGCTGTGTCAAAAGGTTATTGATCCTGCTGTGAAGGAGGCTTGCGCTGAAGGGCTTGGTCAGATAAGAGTCAGCCCCCGACAGATATCCTTCTTCTTTGTCTGTCAGTGTGTCCTTGGCAGTAAGTAAAATGATAGGGATATGGCTGGTCCGTATGTCTTTTTTCAATTTCCGGCACATGGTGATTCCGTCCATTATCGGCATCATTATATCGCTGACAATCAGGTCTGGTATACTTTCTAGTGCGATTTCCATTCCTTCTTTTCCGTTTCTTGCGGTTTTTACTTCATATAAGTCGGTAAACGAATCAACGATGTAGGTCATAATGTCTTCATTATCCTCTACTATTAAAACAACAGGATGCTGATTGTCCGAAAGCGTGTTTTGTTTCATTTCTTCCGGATCGTTTTTATCCGGTGTCTTGGAAGAAGATGTTTCTTCTTCATCCTTGTGCAAGGCATTAGGATAGGTGTTTGCTGCAATAAGTCGTATCCTGAAAACCGTTCCTACATTCAGTTGGCTTTCAGCCTGGATTGTGCCTTCGTGCAGGTTTACCAGATTCTTTACTAGAGCCAGCCCGATACCTGTTCCTGAAGCCTGGTGGTGACTGCCTTCCTGGTAATATCTTTCAAAAATATGAGAGAGCGCTTCCGGACTGATGCCATATCCTGTATCTCGGATACTTAGCTCCAGATAGCGTACATTTTGTTCTTCTACCCATTGCGCACCAATGCTTATTTGTCCCTTCTCAGTATATTTCAGTGCGTTTGAAACCAGATTGTCTAAAATAATGGTTATGGCCTCTTTATCAAAGAAAAGTTCCATATTCTCTTCTTCTGTATGGATAGATATGGCAATATGCGGATTTCTGTTGAGCTCCTTGTATTTCAATCCTGTTTCATAGACGACAGAAACGATGTTGCTTTTGCATACACACAGTTTCTTGTTTTGAGTTTCAGTTTTTCTGAATTCCAATATTTGGTTGACCAGGTTGAGCAGCCTGACAGCGCTTTGATGGATTACAGAGATGCGCCGTTTGTCTTTTCCAGTGAGTGTAGTGCTTTCCTGCATGTCCTCCAGCGGACCGATGATGAGTGTCAGGGGTGTACGCAGTTCGTGCGTAATGTTTGTAAAGAATCGCAAGCGTTCATCATTAAGCTTTTGCTCTTGTTCATGACTCCATTTTTCGGACTCATACAGGTATTTCAGGTTAATTCTCTGTTTGTAAGCGTGCAGGATGATAAACAGTATGACTATACCCAGAATTGCATAACACAATTTCGCCCACCATGAAAGCCAGAACGGAGGCATGACGGTGATGCGGAGCGATGCCGAGTCTTTCGACCATTCTTGGTTGCGGATGTGGGTTTTTACAATGAACTCATAGGAACCGTAGGGGAGGTTGCGGAATGTGATATTACTGAGGTTGCCGGTTGTGTACCATGAGTCTTCAACTCCTTTCAGCATATAGGCGTATTCCACTTGGTCGGTTAGTGCAAAGTTCAAGACACAGTATGAAATGTTGAAATTGTTCTGTCGGTATTCTAACTTGACACTTCGTTCTCCGGTAAGTTGTATTTCTGTTTCGCGGTTTTTCGGAAACGAAAGGGGGGCTATTATCCGTATTTGGGATATGACAGCTTCGGGAGACTCCCGACGAGTCAGCACAAATGCGGGATTGAAGTAGCACAGTCCGTCAATGGAACCGAAATACAAGTTTCCGTTGCGGTCTTTATATACGCTCCGTGGGGTGAAGCTTGCCAGCGGGATATTGTCTTTTTCATTATAGTTATAAAACAGCTCTTTATCTTTCATCAGGCATGAGATCCCTTTGTTTGAACTTAGCCATATGTTTCCCATATTGTCTTCGGCCATTGCCTGAATGTGGGTGTTGGGGAGTCCTTCTGTCCGTCGGTAAACCTTGTAGTCCGGTTCCGGTTGGCAAGCGAATTTCACCAGTCCGTCTCCAGTAGCGATCCATATGTTCTGTCTGGAATCTTCGATGATATGGTTGATGGTATTTGAAGGGAATCCGTTGAATCTGTCGAATGTTCTGAGCGGTTTCATGTCGGGAGAATAAAGTAGCAGTCCTCCTCCGAAAGTACCTATCCACATTCTTCCTTCCCGGTCTTTGAGTAGGGAACGGACCAAGTTGTTGGGCAAGTCGAAGTGTTCCGTTATTGTCTGCGTATGTTTTTCTATCCGGTATATTCCATTGCTAGTACCTGCCCATATTTGTCCGTCGGAGTCTTCGACGAGTGTTCTGACATCTGTGTCGCGCAACTTGTCCGGAAAAATTTGTCGGAAGGAGCCTTTGCCCGTTTCATAGAACATGATACCTCCTTCATAGATGCCGAACCACAGGTTTCCTTCTGAGTCACAGAGTGAGGTCTGTATGGAATTGCCGCTGATTTGTCCGCCGTGCGCAGTGTAGGTAGCGGTTCTTTGTCCGTTTTCAAGTACATTGATTCCCCCTCCGTCTGTTCCTATCCATAATCTGTCCTTTCTGTCCATACATACGGTGCTTGCGATTCTCGTACTTAGGTCGCTTCCCGGACTGTTCGGCGAGTAGCGGTAGGAGTTGAAGAGGGTAGCGTCGTTGTTGAGAAAATTGATTCCTGAGCCCCATAGTCCTGTCCAGATATTTCCATAGCTGTCCTGAAAGATACAACGCACGCTGGAACCGCTCAGACTATATTCGTTGTCTCCCTCTCCGATGGACCGTATCTTCATGTCCTTTGAAGAGGAGAAGAAACGTTGTGAAAGGTCGATGACGGTGATCCCTTCTCTTTCTGTGGCTATCCACAGTTGGTTGTCGTCTGTCTGGAGAATGTCGTGGATGCGTCCGGACAAGGGGGATTCTTCCGTGCCGACCCGGATAAAGGCGTGTTTTTCCGGATCGAAGAATGCCAGTCCCTTGTTAGTTCCTATCCAGATGCTTCCGGAACGGTCCTGATAGATGCACAAGACTTCGTTGCCCGGAATCGAGCGGGGATTCACCGGATTGTTTTTGTAGTTTGTGACCCGTTTGTCTTTAAGTGACAGAATACTGAGCCCTTGATTCTGATGTCCTATGTACAGGTTTCCTTTGCCGTCGTCCATGGTAGTCCATACCGTGTTCTCGGGGAGTTGCGGAAGTGTCTTCTGGTTGTAGTGTGTGAATTGTCCCGTCTGTTTGTCCAGATAGTCTACCCCTCTCCAGTAGGTACCGATCCAGAGATTTCCGTCCGATGCAGGACTGATATCTGTGATGTCGTCGGTAATCAGGCTTGTGAAGTCCTCTTCGTGGTGGCGGTATGCGGTGAATGTGTTGGTTTTGTAGTTGTATGCATTCAGTCCTTCGCGCTGTGTTCCTATCCATAGGATGGGCTCTTCCGGATCGTCAAGCAGACAGTTCAGTTCGTTGCCTGTGATTCCTGGTTCTCCGTTTTCTCCCTTGTAGTAGTTGAAGAACGAGCTTCCCTCAAGTCTGTTCAGGCCCTCTTCCGTAGCGAACCACAGGAATCCGTTCTTGTCTTCCGCGATGTCCCGGACAAAATTGTTTGACAGTCCTTTTTCCAATCCGAGCCGTTTTACCGTGTAGGTTTGTGCTACGGAAACGGTAGTACTCAGCAGGCAGATTATAAAGAAAACATGTTTCATGGTTTTTTCTGTTGTTCTTCTGCCAAATATAAAGAAAATAGTTGAGTGTAGGATGTGGAATCATGTGTGTTGACGGATTTGGCATCGTTTTGTGCATGATTTGTAGATGATGCCGGATTCCCATGTAGCAGTTGTACCGGATAATCTAAAGGTGGCTGCTTGTTTGAACCAGAACAACCGCTTGCCAGCAAACAGACAAGCGGTTGTTCTGATGAGTGTATGTGAATATAAATATGAATGATTTAGACAAGGTCATTTCACTATGATTACGCCTCCTTCGGGCTGAATGACTATCTCCACCCGTGCCGGGTTTTTGATTTCCTTCTGCTCCACCGTCAGGCTGCGCCCCTTGCCGTCCGCATAGCAAGCCACTTTGTCCCCCTTCCGGCACATCGGGAGGTCCAGCTCCAGCTTCAAGGGCTCTTCCCCGGCGTTTATCCCGGCAATGTACCATCGCTTCCCGTTCCGACGTGCCAATACGCAGTATTTCCCGGGGTAGCCGTCAATGAATACTGTTTCGTCCCACGTGGTGGGAACCTCCCTCAGGAAGTCCAGCGCCTGCCGGGGAGCGTCGGTCAGGTTGTTCGGCGTGAGAGCGAAGTTCTGCACGGGATTCTGGAAGAGCACGGCCGTTGCGAGCTGGAAGGCGTCCGTTGTCCTGCGTGTCGTTCCCCCGTCGTTCGTGCGGTTGTAGCGCCTGTTCAGGAAGGTCCCTCCGAATTCCATGCAGCCCACTGCATTGCGGATGAACGGGTGCAGACAGGCGTTGAACGCTTCCATGTCATCGAAGTGCTGGTTAAATATCAGATTCTCGGAAGCAAGCACCGCCTCACTCCCCACGTAGTTGGGATACATGCGCTCCCATCCACGGGGCAGCGTACACCCGTGGAAGATGACCATCAGGCCGTAGTCGTCCGCATCACTCAGGATGGCCTCGTAGAGCCTCATCGTTTCCTGCTTGTCGCCTCCGAAAAAGTCCACCTTGATCCCCTTTACGCCGATTTCTTTCAGCCACTTCATTTCCTGTTTGCGCGGAATCGGGCTGTCCATCCGGTTGGTAGGGCTCTGCACGATGTCGTTCCAGTAGCCGCTCGAGCTGTACCACAGGAACAGGTCCACATTTTTGGAGCGCGCATACTCCGCAAGCTTCTTCATCCGTTCTCTGCCGATGTTCACGTCCCATCCGCAGTCTATCAGCGTGTACTTGAATCCCATTTCCGAGGCCAGGTCAACGAACTTCACCTGGTCT
>NZ_JAUDEN010000080.1:0-792 GCF_030373775.1 Bacteroides gallinaceum
AGCTGAAGGCGAACCAGAGGACTTTGCGATATGGGATTGAGGACAATGTCGGGCTTGCAGAGCCTGTGGATGTATATTCGGAAGGGCCTTTCCTTGAACATGGCAGGATAGAGACCAGGGTATGCCGCATCTTTCGTGGAAATGACCTGATTACGGACAGGGAAAAGTGGAATGGAGATCTGACGGTTGTCGAAATACGGACTGCAACGGAAAGGAAATCTGACGGTCAGAAATCTTCCGAAAGAAGGTTCTATGTCTCCAGCTTTCACGGAAGTGCCCGGCGGCTGGGCACAATAGCCAGAATGCATTGGGCAATAGAAAGCATGCACTGGGACCTTGACCGCAACCTGAGGCAGGACTTTATCAGACGGAAAAGTACAAGGTCCGCCAGAAACCTTGACACGATACAGAGGATGGTACTGGCAATACTCTCGATATGGAAAGGCAAAAGGAAAAAGCTCTCTGACAAGGCAAAGGGAACGGCCGAACTTATCGGAGAACTTTCCATGAACTTTACCGCAATAATACATATGCTGGCTCAAAAATGAGATAATTTGTAATTTCAGAGGATTCGTAACGTCTTGGGTATCAAATATACCAAAGTTCCTGCTTCCCATAAGAAGTGGGTGGGAGGGATTATATACCTTCTTCTAAACTTAAATGAAAGAGCCGTGACGGCAGCGGTCCCGTGAAACGCAAAAGCGCGTCCCTTCGGCCGACAGACTTGAAGCGTTGCAATTTACCAGACCAAAGGGAATATGCTCTATCTCCAGGCTGGAGATATACATCCTC
>NZ_JAUDEN010000081.1:0-778 GCF_030373775.1 Bacteroides gallinaceum
TTGTACGCAAAAATAATGGTTTTCGGAGAATAACAAGGATTATGGAGATTATTTTAAATGAAAGAGCCGTGCGTACTCTGGCAAATTTTTTGCAAAAATCATTGTCATGTAATAAATTTTTGTAACTTTAGCCTTTGAGGATATAGTGGCAATTACTTTAATGTTGTATTTGGACACTATAAATGCAATGCTTTTATTGTTATATTTCTAATTTTCAGATTCTTATATCGGATCCACGTTGAATTAGGCTATAAAGAGTGAAGATATGATGCAGAAGGAAAATAAAGAGGACTCCATGTCAAACTACTCCGAAGAAGTACAAGCCATTATAGACCGTATGCCTACCCAATGGGTCAAATGGTTTGCTCTGTGCGTAGGAAGTTTGATTGGAATCGTTATTTTATTGAGTTTCTGGATTAAATACCCAGATACGGTAGAAGGAGAAGTTTCTGTAACAGCAACCAAAGCACCTGTCAGATTAGTAGCAAACAACAGTGGACGTATGCAATTACTGGTAAAAAACAGACAATCAGTAAAGAAGAACGAAGTAATTGCATTCATCGAGAGTGGAGCTGATTATCATCATGTGTTGCAAGTAGAAGCTTTGCTTTTTAGGGATATTCAAGAAATAGTATAAAATTAGCCAACTAATTCATTGCGAGTTAGTTGGCTTTTTTGTATCTTTAGGTATTCCCCCGTAAATAAGGTTTGACAGCCAAAACGGGGGAAATACCCCGACTAAGATATGGCTAAGATACAAAATATTTTAAAGATTCAG
>NZ_JAUDEN010000082.1:0-738 GCF_030373775.1 Bacteroides gallinaceum
TATACATGAACATAAAGAATGGCCTTCCTTTTCGTGGAACAAGGAACTTGTCGGTGAGAAACTGAACAAGGTAAACAAAGCTGTCGGTTATCTGATGGGACGCCTTAGTGTAATCGGTTTTAACGACAAGATGTCTGCCGTAGTTGAATCCATCTCTCATGACATCATTGCATCATCAGAAATTGAAGGAGTGGAATTGAACAATGAGCAGGTACGTTCATCTGTAGCCCGCAAACTTGGAGTACAACTACCGAATCCGACCGAATCCTCACGATATATAGACGGAGTAGTGGAAATGGCACTTGATGCAACTGTCAATTTCAACAGTCCGCTTACCCATGAAAGACTCTTCGGCTGGCACAACTGCCTGTTTCCTACCGGATGGAGCGGTCCAACGAAAATAGATGTAGCCCGATACCGCAGTGGAGAGATGAAAGTTATTTCTGGAATGTTCGGCCGGGAAAAGGTACATTATGTAGCGCCTGCTCCTGAAAGAATAGACGAAGAAATGAATCGGTTTCTGGACTGGTTCAATTCAGATGTACATAACGGCTATGTCAAATCGGCGATAGCCCATTTGTGGTTTGTCTGTATCCATCCTTTCGATGACGGAAACGGACGAATCGGACGAGCCATTGCTGATATGGCACTTTCACAGGCTGAAGACTCAAAGATGCGTTTCTTCAGTATCTCCCATCAGATAAATAAGGATAAAAAACAGTATTACGACATATTGGA
>NZ_JAUDEN010000083.1:0-685 GCF_030373775.1 Bacteroides gallinaceum
CGGGATAATCTTAAAACAAAACCAATTGTCTTGTATGTTCAATGGTATATCCCTGCAATGCTTCAGGCTTATTGTCATAAAAGCAATATGCTGCCAATGCCGCAACAAGATTCATTAAGAAATTATTGATGGACCTGTGTCTTGAATGTACTAATTTTGCTGTATTCTTGAGCATGTCATTAATGCACTCGATGACAAAACGCTTACGCAACATGATTTTATCCCAAAATGGCATCAGTTTGTTTTTCATGTTCACTTTGATTCCTGTAACAAGATGTATGCCATCTTTAAAAAGGTCCTCAAAAAGTCTTGGAGAGATGTACCCCCTGTCAGCAAAAAGCCTGCCGTACAGCTCTTTGGCAAGTACGTTCCAGACTTTGGGATTCCTGTCATCCACATTGGCTCCGGTAAGACAGAAGGTGATGATTTCTCCCCGGTCATTGCAGGTGAAATGCAGCTTGAACCCGTGACACCACCCCATCGTCCCCTTCCCGTCCGTGGCCATGCCCTTGAAAACCTTGTTGGCATAGCGTCTGAGGTTATGACAGACCGGAATCATCGTGCTGTCCACGAAACTGATACCCGAACAGCGGCCAAAGGCATAAAGCTTAAGGAAAAACATCAGTTTGAAGAACACACGGCTTTCAAGTTCCACAAACCTGTTATAGGATACCGCATCCGGAAA
>NZ_JAUDEN010000084.1:0-595 GCF_030373775.1 Bacteroides gallinaceum
AAGAAACGGCAAGATGCTTCTTATATCCTGCCGTTTCCCATTCACATGGAAACACTTGTTTCCACAAATCTCACTCCACAAACATAATCTTGGCCGGATCGCGCGGCTTGGCTGCGGGAGCCTCGTCCGGATAACCGAAAGCTATGCAATAGAGCAATTCGTAACCATCGGGAATATTCAGCCGCTTCAGATAATCAGCAGCTTCAGGTTCTGTCTGCATGAAACGGACGGGAGAGCCCAAGCAGCAGGAGCCGATTCCCATTGACCAGGCTGAAAGCACCATATTCTCACCTAACAGCCCACAGTCTATCTGCGACATGCCATACGACTTGTCACTGGCAATAAATACCACAGTAGGCGCATTTCGGAACATATTCTTGAACGAAGAGTCATCGGCAACCTGCGGATTCTTTTTCTTGTAAATCTCTGTAATTCCATTGATATACTCGGGATTGTCAACCACACGGATTGCCCACGACTGCTTGTTCTGCCCATTTGGAGCATTGATTCCACAATTCAAGATTATTTGCATAGTGTCGCGACCAACAGGCTGAGGCTTATACTGCCGGATACTGCGCCGCGCCATAATTGTTTC
>NZ_JAUDEN010000085.1:0-583 GCF_030373775.1 Bacteroides gallinaceum
GTATAGTATCTATATGAAAAAGAGATTCCTTTATCTGGGCCTGTTCTTCGCAACAGCCC
Source organism: Bacteroides gallinaceum (assembly GCF_030373775.1). Classification (NCBI taxonomy): domain Bacteria; kingdom Pseudomonadati; phylum Bacteroidota; class Bacteroidia; order Bacteroidales; family Bacteroidaceae; genus Bacteroides; species Bacteroides gallinaceum. Next base: position 60 of record NZ_JAUDEN010000085.1, read on the forward strand.
TCTTGCTGTTCATCTTCCAGAAACCGCTCTTTATGCTCTACAACGACAGCGTGGGAAGAGGAGTGCCGTTGGCCGAATACTTCCGGGTCATGTGGCACGGAGCAAGCCTGGACGCAGCCGTAACCGGCTACCTGATTGCGCTTCCATGGCTCGTCACACTGATCAGCGTGTGGTTCAAGAAGTTCCCGCTCCGGAAAATACTGACAGGATATTATGCACTGATTGCCTTGCTCATATCACTCATCTTCATGGGCGACATGTCCCTCTATCCGTTCTGGAACTTCAAGCTGGACGCTTCGGTGGTCTTCTATCTCGAATCTCCACAAAACGCAATGGCCAGCGTTTCCGCCGGATTCGTCATCCTGAGAATCCTCTGCATCCTGCTGCTTTCGGGACTGGGCACATGGATTCTGTACCGGATTACACCGCGTATGCTTCCTTCCGCCAAAAAGAAACTGTTGGGAAGCCTCGGACTGATACTCACAGGAGGTATCATCTTCCTCATCATTCGCGGCGGAGTGACC
>NZ_JAUDEN010000086.1:0-525 GCF_030373775.1 Bacteroides gallinaceum
TAGGCATTCAGGTCGCATGATTTGCGGCTTTTGCCTCTGGCGGATTCCTTAGCCTGACTCCAGAGAGACGGGTCAATGCTTTTGCGGATGTTGTTTTCAACTCGCGTACCATCTACAGTGATACGCATACAAACGGATGCTTCTCCGTTTTTCAGCAGCTTGGTCTTCTTCAAGAAGAAAAGCACATTGAATGAACTTCTTTTCATTTTTCCTACAGTTTTTAGTTTGGACAAAAGTAGGAAACCGACCACGTTTTCTTGATACGCAAAATATTGCAAATCAGTGAGAAAGACTCTAATTCGGTGGAGATTTTTGCTCCACCTTTTATCTCCACCTTTTGCTCCACCTCAAACGGTAATATTTTGCCGTTTTTTGCGTGTCGGGAGAAAACAAAAAATCCCGATTTCGCTTGGAAATCAGGATTTTACTGTCTTTTGCTTTTCTTCAAAGTGGTGCCACCAGGAATCGAACCGGGGACACAAGGATTTTCAGTCCTTTGCTCTACCAACTGAGCTATGGCACCTT
>NZ_JAUDEN010000009.1:0-133281 GCF_030373775.1 Bacteroides gallinaceum
AGCAACCGCCTGGAATACAGCGGAATGAGGACGAGAAAAAATGAAAGACGGATCAAGGAGAAGGAAAGGCCTGCACATTATATATAATATATGCGCGCGAGAAAGAAAAGAAGAGAAAAATAAAGGGAAAGAAAAAAAGTGGATGAGAATGTCGTAAATTTCCATTTTTTACCACAATGATAAATCCGAAGCGAACCTAAAGGCCTACTTTTGCAAACAACTCAATAATAAAAAATCAGATTCTATGCATCTCACAAAAGAAGAACAATTATTAGCAACAGGAAAGATTCCTGCGCTATTCCGAAAATTTGCAATTCCAGGGGTGATTGGGTTATTGTTTATTGGGCTTCAGCCAATGATTGACGGTGCCGTGCTAGGAAACTATGTCGGGACAGAAGCCTTGGCAAGCATCAGCATCTTTGTCCCGATATATACATTCATGACTGCACTTGCCGTCGTTGTTGGTGTAGGCTGCCAGGCCATTGTCAGCATGTCATTGGGGAGCAAAGACTACACAAGAGCACATAGTGCCTTCCGTACAGCTTTTTGGTCGCTGTCTGCCCTAGCTCTTGTCATGGGATGCGTTTTCGTGCTTGCAGCAGAACCGCTGTGCCGTTTTTTGGGCGCAAACGAAGTATTGCTCCCCTACACTGTGTCATATGTGCGGGCATTCTCCTTGTTTTTCCCGTTCATGCTGCTCACATTCTTATGCGATTATATGCTGAAAGCCATGGGACGCCCCTATTTTGCCATGCTTGTACTCGGAGGCACCGTCTTGCTCAATCTGCTTTTGAATATTCTTTTTGTCGGCGCATTCGGATGGTCCACAGCAGGATCCGGATTAGCTACAGGCATCGCATTTACCAGCGGGTTTGCAGTCATGGCGCCAACCCTACTTAAAAAGAACAGTCTGGTCAACCTCAGAAAAGGACATTTCTCCTTCAAGCTGTTAGGAAAAATGACGTACAACGGCTCATCAGAAGGGTTGTCCGAATTGTCCGCCGGCATAACGGTTTTGCTTTTCAACTGGGTGATGATGCAGACTTGGGGAGAAGTCGGAGTGGCTGCATTCACACCCATCAACTATCTGTTGAACTTGGGTATCCAAATGTTTATCGGATTATCGGATGGCATTGTCCCAATTTTGTCCTTCAACTACGGAGCCGGGCATCTGAACCGGGTGAAGGCTACACTGTTCCTAGGCTTCAAGACCAACACAGCCATCGGTATCATCCTGTTCTGCATCATGTTTTTCGGAAATGAGTTTATCATTTCCCAATTCTTTGCAGACGGAGGAAGCGATGTGCTGAAGATAACCTCCATCGGAGCAAGCATCTGCGCCTTTGCCTTTCTTCTGAACGGTTCCAATATCCTGTCGTCCAGTTTTTTCACTTCACTTGGCGATGCACGGACCTCCGTACTTGTATCTTTGCAAAGAGGCCTGCTGTTCGTTGTTTTAGGAATCATGATCTACCCCATTCTTTGGGGAGATAACGGCATATGGCTTACGGTTCCGCTGGCAGAGTTCTTCACCTTCGTATCCAGCATGTATCTGTTGAAAAAAAGACTGAACAAATGGCTTGTCAATATTCACGTATAAAACATTTACTGACATGAAAGAATGGATTAAGGTACTTTCCGACAGAGAGAGTCTGAGCGAAGATGAAATTCATTTGCTGACAGACAATCAGGAAAGAAAGAGTTTCGCAAAAAATGAAATCGTCGCCCACGAAAGATGGAATATTGTTCAGCGGTTCACGGATAGACCGCAGCATGGGCTTTTTTAAGCTGGACAAGCAGTTCGGAGGCCGTATCGCCGAGGGCTTGGAATGGAGAAACAATCTGTACCATACCCGACCAACGGCTGAAAGCGGAACAAGCCAAACGGAAACCATATATGAACCGGACAATTCATTTGAACAGACGGATAAAGCCTATTCTACCGATGGCCATGCAGAAGCATCCGGCAGCGGAACTTTCGCCGATGCCGATACGAATACAGGCACAGTCCAAGTGGGCATCAACGCACTTATCGAGTTGTGCGTCCAACCTCACCAAGCCAAGGTTTCATCCGGCGGTGGCGGTGGAGGAAACGAAAACGGCTGGGGCGAGAACGACAAGGAAAAGAAGAAACATAAACCAATAAAGATGAGAAGATGAAAGATAACTTGCAGAACATAGCCGACCTTATCGGGGCATTGGCGGAGGACATCGAGGAAATCAAGAAGATACTGGCCACAAAGGACGCTCCGGACAAGGACGAGGCGGTAAAAAGGCTTGCGTCGGATCTGGAGCCTGTCATACGTTTCTTTGGCGGCAACACGCCGGAGAACATCAACGGCATTTTCGGGAGCAAGGAAGCCATCGAGGACAGCAAAAGGTCATTGGGCGATGAAATGATTGTGAGCTTGCAGGCATACACCGATGCCAACGACAAGAATATGCGCGAGCGTGGCATCCCCACCACCAAGGATTTGCTCTACAAGATATTGGAAATGCTTACTGACCACGTGAAGCAAGGCAAACAGATTTCACAAAAGGCACAGCAAAAGCAAGGCTTCACACGGAAACTTTGGCAGGCAATCCGCCCAGACAGAGCGATAAGCGGTATCAGGCGGCTATGGGACAAAATACCCGATGGCTGGTACAAGAATCCTTACGCATGGTCTGGTGTCATTTTCACGCTCGTGTTCTTTGCCCTGTTTGCCATTAGTTGGGTACGATGGCATGAATACCGGGAGGAAAACAGGCAGTTGAGAACGGTTGCTGACAAGTACCAAGTGACCACGGTCATGCTCAACGAACTGTACCCTGAACTGGCCGTGACCGTCGGGGCATACGAGAAGCTGGTGGAAACGGTTGGAGTGGATTCCACTTTGACGATATTCAGGAAGCAACTCAGAGTTGTTCAAGAGGCATCGGACAACAAAAACAAATAAATTCGGAAAGAGCAAAGAGGCGGGCAAGTAAAGTTTTTGGATGAAAAGGAAAAATATATTTGGTTGTATGCAAATCTTTGCTTACCTTTGCAGCACGAGAACCCCCAAGCCTCTTAACAATGCTCAAATCGGGGGTCGTTTTATTTTTATACCCCAATGACAATAAATTTCCCGAAACAATACAACAGCCCGGAGGATTTGGCCGAGTTGCTATCCCAAAGAGGACTTGTTTTCGATGACAAGGAGCGTGTCTGCCGATATATCCGCAACATAGGCTATTACAGGCTAAGCGCATACTTCTATCCTTTCCTTGAAATTCCTAAAGACAGGCAGATTTTCAAGCAGGGAAGCAGCTTTGAAGCGGCAATCAAACTTTATCGGTTCGACAAGAAACTCCGTCTTTTCATGTTCAATGAGATTGAGAAGATTGAGGTTTCCCTACGCAGCACCTTGGCCAATGTCGTGGCGAAAGAGACCGGAAACATCTTTTGGATGACTGATGCTACCTTGTTCTCCAATCCCAACAAGTTCAGCCGCACGATGGAACTGATAGACAAGGAGGTCAATAATTCAAAGGAGGATTTCATCCTGCACTTCAAGAGCAAGTACAGCAATGCCTATCCTCCGGCATGGATGCTCGTGGAGATATTGCCGATGGGTGTCGTGACCCGCATCTATGAGAATATCAAGTCCAATCCGTTGAAGAAAAAGATTGCAGCCTGTTACGATTTACCCGCTCCCGTTTTTACTTCATGGCTGACAGTCATAACGCTTACCCGAAATTCCTGCTGCCACCACGCAAGGGTATGGAACAGGCAATACGCCATCAACCCGATGGTAGCACGGAAAATGAAACGGCCTTGGATAAGCGATGCTGTACCCCCACATAGGACATTTTATGAAATCTGCATCATCAAGTGGTTTATCGACATCATATCGCCCCACAACGATATGAAGCAGCATTTCCTATCCTTGCTGGAACAATATCCAAGCGTAGATTACAAGGCGATAGGCATCCCACAAGACTGGCAGGATGAACCGCTATGGCGTTAAAATGTTTTTTGTTTGATAATTTCTTCAAATAAATATCTGAAATCCTTATTCCATTGTAAAGTATAACATGGAGACAACATCCAATTTTCATCCGCATTTACCCTTGTAACCGATACTCTCCCGGCGTTTTCCTGACTTTTTTCTTGAACAGCCGACTAAAATAGGGCAGATATTGAAACCCTAATTCTTCTGCCACTTGCCCGATACTCTTTGAGGTGTCAAGCAGGCGGTCTTTGGCAATGGAGATAACCGTGTCTTGGATGTATTCCTGCGCGGACTTTCCGCACTCTTTCTTTATCAGGTCGCCGAAGTAGTTGGGCGAAAGGCAAAGCTCGGAGGCAAAATACTTGACCGTAGGCAAGCCGGACTGCATCGGCTGGCGGGAGTTGAAATAATCGTGCAACAGTTTCTCGAAACGGGTCAGCAGGTCGGTATTGACTTTCTTACGGGTAATGAACTGGCGTTCGTAGAAGCGTGTGCAATAGTCTAACAGCAACTCGATATAGACACAGACCAACGTCTGGCTGTGGTTGTCTATCGGACGATTGAGTTCTTCCGTTATCTTGTCGAAACAGTCAAGGATGATGTGCCTTTCCCGTTCGGAGAGGTGTAACGCCTCGTTTACATCGTAGGCGAAAAAGGTGTATTTCTTCATCTTTGTTGCCAACGGCGTGCCGACAATCAAGTCGGGGTGAAACAGCAGCCCCCAACCTTGCGGTTGGAAGATTTCTTCCGTTGCTTCCGCACCGATAACCTGTCCCGGAGAAATACAGACAATGCTTCCTTCCTGATAGTCGTAATACTGCCGTCCGTAGGTCAAAGTTCCGTTCTTCGCCTCCTTCAGGAACACGGCATAAAAGTCTATGTTGAATAGGAAACTGTGTATGGGCGACAGTTTGGAAAAGTCGATAATGCTCACCAATGGATGCAGCGTTTCCACGCCCATATACTTGTTGTATGCGTCTATATTTACTCTTTCTACTTTCTTCATAAGTATTCTTTTCTTGTTTGCTACTGCAAATATAAGGTATTGTTTTCTAATAGTTTCACCCTTTATCCAGATTTCAGTTATCCGTATCAAACGTTCAGTAATCAGTATAACGGCTTTCGGTAGGGAACGCTGTAATTTTGCATCGTCAGATAAAAACAAAGGATTAGATTATGGAACTGAAACATCTTACGGAACGGCAGGCGCACATCGCCTTGATTTCCATTCATACGGCTATCACCACCACCGACGTGGAGGGATTGAAGAAAGTCTTGGCAGATGCTCTGGACTTCGGCATGACCATCAACGAGATTAATGAGGAGATTGTACATCTGTATTGCTACGTGGGTTTTGCTCCGACATGCCGGGCAACCACTGTGTTTATGAACCTGGTGAATGAACGGCGCAGCAAAGGCATACACGACGAGCAGGGACGAGAAGCATCGCCCCTTGACGAGAGCGAAAGCAAGTATGCACGAGGTGAACGGCTGCAAATGTTTTGCGCGGGTATGACGGCAGAACAATTGCGCAGCGGCTTCTTCGGTTTCAATCCGTTGCTGGACTTCTGCCTGAAGGAGCATCTTTTTGCCGACCTCTTTGCTCGTGACCTGCTTTCGTATGTCGAGCGGGAGATTACCACCGTGTCTGCCCTTGCCGCTATCAAGGAGCCAATGGTGGAATCGCACTACGGCGGTGCGCTGAATGTTGGCGTGACGGAGAAACAGCTGCACGAGATACTGATGCTCATTGAGCAGGAAGTATCATTTGAGGCTGCGGAACTTGGCTCGCAACGGTTGGAGCATACATTGCAAGCACGAAAAGGAAAATAAGAATAACCTATGGGAAGTGCGTCAGAGAAATGGAAAGGTCATGTGGCTGTCCTGTGTGCCAACTTGATATTCGGACTGAACATTCCGATAAGTAAGGCTCTGCTTAGTCAATGGATGACGCCGTTCGGATATATGGCATCACGTACACTCGTGGCAACTATTATCTTCTGGATTATACAAAGTTTCTTGCCCAAAGAGAAAGTATCCCCGAAAGATTTGGCGATTATCGCTATGGGCGGTATCATGGGATTTGTCGTGTCGCAATCCCTGACAGCAGTCAGCCTGCAATACACCTCACCTGTTTATTTCTCGCTGATTGTAGCATTAAGTCCGCTGGTTGTGATGCTACTTGCCGCCATATTCCTGAAAGAACCGATTACTGGAAAGAAAATGGCAGGCGTTGTATTGGGTATTGCCGGAGCATTGCTGATGATTGCGCAGATAGACAATTCCGCATCGGGTAAAAACAATCTGTGGGGAATATTCCTTGCGGTTATCAGCGTAACAGCATTTTCCGTTTATCTGATAATCATCCGCTCGGTAGCGCAGAAATACACCACGGTGACGCAAATGAAATGGATGTTCCTCTTTGCGGCAATCATCCTTGTTCCATTGGGCTGCACCGAATATTCCGAACAAGCACTCTTTTCTACTTCATGGGGCTGGACTGGCGTATGGGAGTTGGCGTTTGTTGCAATATTGGCTACATCCATCGCCTATTTCCTCACCCCTTTCGGCATGAAATATCTGAGGGCGACCACCGTCAGCGTCTATATGAATTTACAGCCGATTGTATCAATCTGCGTCGGGCAGGACATTTTTTCATGGGACAAGCCTCTGGCGGCGGTGCTGGTTATCGCCGGGACATACGTGGTATCTACCAGCAGGGCAAAAGAAACAGCATGAATATTAACATTCTAAAAGCAATAGAATTATGAAACAGAAAGAATTACTGGCAGGCAAAGTCGCCCTCGTGACAGGCGGCAGCAGCGGCATCGGCTTCGGTACTGCAAAGAGGCTGATGGAAGAAGGCGCATTCGTCTATATCACCGGACGGCGCAAGGAGGTATTGGAACAGGCAGCCGCCAAGTTGGGCAGCGGCGTAAAGGCGGTGCAGGCGGACATTTCCAACAAGGACGATATGCTCCGGCTGGCAAACATCATCAAGGAGGAAAAAGGCGGGCTCGACATCATCTTTGCCAATGCAGGCGGAGGCAAGGCTATCCCGTTCGAGGAGGCAACGGAAGCGGACTACCGCCGCACGTTCGATGTGAACGTATGGGGCACGTACCTCACCGTGCAGACCCTGCTGCCCATCCTGCGCGACGGGGCTTCCATCATCCTGAACGCCTCCATTACAGCTTACATGGGATTGCCGGGCTTCGGACTGTACGCTGCCACGAAAGCCGCCGTCCGCTCCTTTGCCCGCAGTTGGACGACCGACTTGAAAAGCCGTGGCATCCGTGTCAATGCCGTCAGTCCGGGTGTGATACCTACCGAGGGGTACGAAGTGGTGCAGGGCATGAGCGCTGCCGATGTGCAGGCATACGCCGACCGTGTTTCTTCGGAAATCCCACTTGGGCGTGTCGGCACAAGCGAGGAATTGGGCGATGCCGTGGTATTCCTTGCGTCGGATTTGAGCAAATACATCACGGGCATCGAGTTGACGGTTGATGGCGGCATGACGCAGGTTTATGCAGGAAAGAATTAACATCAATAGAAAATACAATGGAGAAAATAAAGTTAAACAACGGCGTGGAAATGCCTATTTTGGGGCTGGGCGTTTACCAGATGTCCAAAAAAGAGTGTGAGAACAGTGTGTGCGAGGCTATCCGTCTGGGCTATCGCTCTATCGACACCGCATCGGCTTATTGCAATGAGGAAGCCGTAGGCAGCGGCATCAAGAAAAGCGGCATCGACCGCAAGGAACTGTTCATCACCACCAAGCTGTGGATTAAGGATGCAGGGTACGAGAGTGCACGGGCGGCTGTGGAGAAGTCGCTACGCAAGTTGCAGACCGACTACCTCGACCTGTACCTCATCCATCAGCCTTACGGCGATGTGTTCGGCGCATGGCGGGCAATGGAGGAAATGTACAAGGAGGGGAAAATCCGGGCTATCGGGCTGAGCAACTTCTTCCCCGACCGCTTCATGGACTTGACTTTGCACAACACGCTCATCCCGGCGGTATGCCAGATGGAGGTGCATCCCTACTGCCAGCAAATCGCGACGCAGCAGTTCCTCGGCGGATATGACACATGTCTGGAGGCATGGAGTCCGTTCGCGCAGAATCCCGCCATCTTCCAAGACGAAACGCTGAAAGCCATTGCCGCCAAGACAGGCAAGAGCGTGGCACAGGTCATCTTGCGCTGGCTCATCCAACGCGGTATCATCGTCCTTACCAAATCGACGCACACCGAACGGCTGCGCGAGAACATGGATGTGTTCGACTTCGAGCTGGATGCCGACGACATGGCAACTATCGCCAAACTTGACACCGGACGCAGCACCATCTTCGACCATCGCGACCCGGCTTGCGTCAAAATGATTTGTGAGGCACAATTCGATTATTAATCATTCAAATTTATCATTATGGAATACATCAAACTTGGAAATTCAGACTTGAACGTATCCCGCATCTGCATGGGATGCATGGGATTCGGCGACTCTACGCAGGGACCTTGCACATGGACTATCAACGAGGAACAGTCCCGCGAAATCATCAAGCGTGGATTGGAACTGGGCGTGAACTTCTTCGACACCGCCATTGCTTACCAAAGCGGCACGAGCGAGCAATACGTGGGACGTGCCCTCCGCCCCCTTGCCAAACGGGAAGATGTGGTGGTAGCCACTAAGTTCCTGCCGCGCACCGCCGACGAGATTGCCGCCGGGATCAGCGGGCAGCAGCATGTGGAGCGTATGCTTAACAAGAGCCTTGAAAATCTCGGTATGGACTATGTGGACTTGTATATCTGCCACATGTGGGACTACAACACGCCCATTGAGGAAATCATGGAGGGCATGAACAACGCGGTAAAGGCAGGCAAGGTACGCGCCATCGGCATCTCCAACAGCTTTGCCTGGCAGCTTGCCAAAGCCAATGCCATTGCCGACCGCAACGGCTGGGCGAAGTTCGTATCCGTGCAGGGGCATTACAACCTGCTGTTCCGCGAGGAAGAGCGCGAAATGGTCCCCCTCTGCGAAGAAGATAATATCGCCTTGACCCCGTACAGCGCACTGGCAGGCGGTCGCCTCTCCAAACGTCCGGGCGAAACATCGAAACGTCAGGAAGAGGACGGCGTAGCCAAGATGAAGTATGACGCCACCGCCGAACAGGATGGCGTTATCATCGCCCGTGTTGCCGAACTTGCCGACCGTTACGGCGTGACGATGACGCAAGTTGCCCTTGCATGGCTCTTACAGAAAGTAGCTTCACCCGTAGTCGGCGCTACGAAGCTGCACCACATTGAAGGAGCCGTCACCGCCCTCGACCTGAAGCTGACATCGGACGACATGGCTTATCTGGAAGAAATGTACATTCCGCACAGACTGGTGGGTGTCATGGCACTCAACAAGAAGAAGCCGATGGAGAAGGCTACTTGGTCCACGGGGAATCAGGTAATCAAGTAAACATCTCAAATAAAATATCTCCCTGTGTATTAAGCAACAGGGAGATGTTTTTTATAATATAAAAGATTTGACAAAGAATGAAATAAACGACTCCTTTTTCTTTTTAAGGGGAAACATCCATGTCACATCGTTAACAGGACATCGAAACATAATTTTTCTCTCTGCTTTCCTATGCGGAAGTGTTTTAAGGACACATTATGATATATTGATTATGCAGTAAGGTATATGGTGCTAAAATGGTACTAAATTGCAAACAATGTTCTTATTTATAATTGTAAAGAGCATAATATCAGTTTATTATAAAATTTCTTATACTGTCGTCCACAAGGAAGAGATCGACAGCAACGTCTATATCATAACCAAAGGCATCTGGAGAGCCTATCACTTCAAGTATGGAGAAGAAGCCACTGCATGGTTTGCCACACCGGGAGAATTGGTATTTTCCGCATGGGGATACATATCCGACAAACCATCCCGCCTGTCGTTCGAATCCATGACAGAAAGCGAAGCAATCTGCCTTTCCAAAAAAGAGCTGCACAAGCATTTCTACTCATCGATAACAATGGCCAATCTGGGACGCAAAATGCTGGAAAACTTCATCCTGCTTTACGAAAACTGGCTCATGGATTTGTGGAAACAGAATGCTTTCGAACGCTACATGACTCTTTTAAACGAATATCCGGAAGTCATTCAGCAAATTCCAATGAAATACATAGCTTCTTATCTAGGCATCACAGTGCAATCATTAAGCCGCATCAGAGCCTCGCTGAACGAAATGAAATAAAGGATGTGTCAAAACAAAAGTTGGCTATCAAAAAGCAATGACTAAGGGAACGAAGTGAAACATCTCGCATGTATCAGCTTATGCTTCCGAAATCCTTCGCTTTGTCACCAATGACAAAATGAAAGTTGGTTCATGTTTCGACACACCTTCCAACAGACAGCCAGAGTTGCCTTTCCTGCCCCTTCGGACAAGAAAGGCAACCTGCTCTTCAACTTCCAAACAGAATCAAAATAAAAATCCAACAGGCTCTTCTTCCCAAGGCTTCATTCCACTCCTTATTCTACACCACCGCCCAAGGCATGATACAAATTGATCATTCCCTGTATCTTATCAAATGCGTCATTTGCTTCTGTCAGTTCTGCCTGCAACAGGGCCTGCTGAGCCGTCAACACTTCCAAATAGCCGGATGCGCTGCTATACTCCATCAGTTTCCGCGTGTCATTCACGGCCGACCGCAATGCTGCCACCTGCTCGCCGACAATCTTCAGCCGTGAGTCTGCGGTCTGCCATTGCATAAGCGCGTCGTTCACTTCATTCCCGGCTTTCAGCAAACTCTGGCGGAAAGAAAGCAGCGCTTCTTCCTGCCGCGCTTTGGCAACACGCAAAGCGGCAATATTTTGGCCCCGGTTAAAAAGAGGCTGAACCAACGAACCTACTGCACCCAGCAACCAGCTGCCCGGATTAATGATTACCGCCCCATTATTGTTGGTCCATCCTGCCGAACCACTCAATGTGATGCCCGGATAGAAAGCAGACCGGACACCGTTCGTGCTATAAAATGCCTGAGCCAAAGCAGCTTCAGCCTGACGCACATCGGGACGGCTCCTCAGCAACTGCAAAGGCACGCCCACCGACAGTCTGTCAGGAAAACACTGGCCCTTGAGTGTGGTACGCTCAATACGGCCGGGAGTCCTTCCCAACAAAGCAGACAGGGAATTTTCCTGTGCCCGTATCTGTTTCTGCAACGTCAGCACAGAAGCCTCCACCGCCAGTTTGTTTGCCTTTGCCTGTGCTACGGCAGCCTCTGTCGCCTCTCCTACCCGTTTCTTCGCCTCATAGGTGCGAAACACCTCCGCCCACGACCCGGCCGTACGGCGGCTGATATCCAACTGGCGGTCGAGTGTCAGCAGATTATAATAACTGTTGGCAATGGTAGCGATAAGCTGCGTCTGCACCGCCTGACGGTATGCATCGCTTTGCTCCAAGGCAGCTTTTGCCCCACGCTTGGCATTTGTCAGTTTCCCAAAAAGGTCGACTTCCCAACCGGCAGAAGCGGCAATAGTATATGTTTTGTCTGTTTTTGTGTGGTCGTAGCTGTTCAGCTGTCCTTGCGGATTCAGCGACAGGGAAGGCAGATAAGCAAGCCGCGACGAAAACAATGCAGCTTCCGCCTCCTTCACCCGCAAGCGGGCGATGCCCAAATCGGCGTTATTCTCCAGTCCCTCACGGATGAGCGACTGCAACCGGAGGTCAGAAAACAAATCCGTCCAAGGCAGGGAAGCGATAGAAACTGTATCCTCCGCCTGCACATCCTCGCCGTAAAGTCCGTCAGTCTGTATGTCAGGACGCGAATAAGGTTTATAGATATGGCAGCCCGCCAGCAGGATGACGGCACTGCACAAGATAAAGATCCGTTTCATCATTCTTTCTCTTTTTTCTTTTCTTCAATGGCTTCTATCTCACTCTGTATTTCCCAATCGGGATTCGGCAGAAACTCTACCGGCTTCACCCGCTCCTGTATATACTGGAACAGGATGAAGAACACGGGCACAAAGAACAGGATGGCAAGAATGCCGAATATCATGCCACCTACAACGCCCGAGCCCAACGACGAGTTACCGTTGGCTCCCGCACCGCTGGCGAACATCAGCGGCAGCAAGCCGAATATCATCGCCAGCACGGTCATCAGGATGGGACGGAAACGGACACGAGCCGCAGCCAGTGCTGCCTGTACAAGCGACATGCCTGCCCGACGGCGGTCTGCCACATACTCCGTAAGCAGAATAGCGGTCTTTGCCAGCAGTCCGATCAGCATGATAAGCCCTGTCTGCATGTAAATGTTGTTCTCCAGTCCCATCAGTTTGGCGAAGACAAAACTGCCCATCAGTCCGAACGGCACAGCCAAGATAACGGCAAACGGCACAAAGAAACTTTCATACAGTCCGCACAGGATAAGGTAGACAAACACCGTACATATCAGAAAGATGACGGCAGTATTGTTTGTGGTCTGGCTCTCCTCGCGGCTGATGCCCGCAAACTCATATCCGTAACCGCGAGGCAACACTTCGGCTGCCGTTTCACGGATGGCATTGATCGCATCCCCCGAGCTGTATCCCTGCGCCGCCTCACCATTGATACCCATCGCACTGTACAAGTTGAATCGCGCCAGCGATTCAGGACCGTACACCTTGGTCAGCGTGACAAACTGGCTGAGAGGAGCCATCTCCCCATTGTTCACCCGAGTGAATATCCTGTCAAGCGATTCCGGCGTGACACGGTATTCGGGCGACGACTGGATCATCACGCGGTAAAGTTTGTTGAAGCGGTTGAAATTCGACACATACTGGCCGCTGTAATACCCTGCCAGCGTAGAGAGCACAGCATCAGCCGTCGTGCCCGCTCTTTGGCACTTGACTGCATCCACCTCAACCAGATATTGCGGAAAATTCACGTTAAACGTAGTATAGGCAGATCCGATTTCCGGCCGTTCCGACAGTGCAGCAATAAAGTCCTGCCCCACCGAATAAAGCTCATTCACGCTGCCGCCCGCACGGTCTTGCAGGTAAATCTCAAAACCGTTGGCCACACCGTAGCCGTCAATCAGCGGAGGAGCCATGGCAAAGATGTTCGCATCAGGGATGTCGGCTGCAAACGCATTAATCTTTGCAAGCACCGCATCAATCGCCTGTTCTTTGTCCTTGCGTTCGCTCCAGTCGGTCAGCATGGCGATAACCATGCCGCTCGACGGTCCGGCACCTCCAATCAGTCCGTATCCGGCCGTTTCCGAAGCAATCTTGATTTCGGGAATGCTATCCAGCTTCCGTTCGATCTTTTCCATAATTTCTGAAGTGCGGGCAATGGAACTGCCCGGAGGCGTAGTGACGTTCACCATCACGCTGCCCATGTCCTCATCGGGCAGCAGTCCGGTCTTGGTGGTGTTCATCATCCAGGCCAGAGCAGCCACAGCGCAGGCCAATATGCCCACAGCCATCCAGCGCCGGCGGATAAAGAACAGCACGCCTCCCATATAATGGTTGGATACCACACCGAATGCCGCATTGAATGCCGTGCGGAACCTTGCGGCAAAGTTCTTCTTCATCTGCCCTTCTTCATCCAGGTACGGACGGAGCATCAGCGCACAGAGAGCGGGCGAAAGCGTCAGGGCATTGATGGCAGAGATACCTACAGCAGCAGCCATGGTCAGACCGAACTGCATGTAGAATGTGCCGCTGGTGCCTCCCATCATTGACACGGGAATAAACACCGCCATGAAAACCAGCGTGGTGGTAATGATGGCAGAGGTGATGCCGCCCATCGCGTCAAACGTAGCCATATAAGACGACTTGTATCCCACATCGAACTTGGCCTGCACCGCCTCGACCACGATAATCGCATCGTCAACCACAATACCGATGGCAAGCACCAAAGCGAACAGCGTCAGCAGGTTGATGCTGAAGCCCGCAACCGACATGAAAGCGAACGTACCGATCAGCGACACCAGAATCGAAATGGCGGGAATCACCATCGACTTCACATCCTGCAAGAACACGTAGGTGATGATGACCACCAAGAGGAATGCCTCGAACAGTGTCTTCACAACCTGGTGCATGGAAGCGTCGAGGAAGTTTTTCGTAGAGTACAGTTCGGCAAACTCTACCCCTTTGGGCAGATTTTCCGACATCTCCTCCACCTGCGCGTCAATCTGCGTAATGACTTCCGTAGCGTTCGATCCTGCCGTCTGATAAACCATGAACAAGGCACCGGGCTTTCCGTTGGTCATGCTCCTGTAGTTGTATGCCTCATCACCCAACTGAATGCGTGCCACATCCTTCAGACGAAGCACTTCGCCTGTGGGAAGCGACTTGATGACAATACTGCCGAACTCTTCCGGCGTGACAAGACGGCCCTTGTATTTCATCGTGTACTGGAATACACCTTCGTAGTTCTCGCCGAACGAACCTGTAGCCGATTCGATGTTCTGCGCATTCAGCGCCGAAGTCACATCACCGGGCACCACGCCGTACTGGGCCATCACATCAGGCTTCAGCCAGATGCGCATACCGTAGTTTGACCCAAGCAGGGTGACTTCGCCCACCCCAGTGATACGTTTCAGCGTACAAAAAGGATACTTTTGAAAACAGAAAAACAGAAAAAGACGATAAATTTCTATTTTTGCAGTAAAAACAGAAACAGGTATGCCTGAGAAAAAGAAAACGTTTATATACAGCACTTCCGACTGGAAAGATGTGAAAGGAAAGAGTATCCGCACAGACGGGTGCATCCTGATCTTCTGTGAAGAAGGGATGGCCACGGCTTCAGCAGAGTTCAAGCCCCGCACCGTCAGGAAAAGGGATGTCATACTGATTTTCCCCGATACCATGTTTGTCGTAAACGATGTGTCGGAACTGTTTTCCGTAAAGCAGATTGAGATTTCGTCCGAAATGTTTGACGAAGCTACATTTACCCTTTCGTCGTAGTTCTTCGACCTCCTCTATGACAACTCGATCTTTCACTCCACGCCCGAACAATGGAATCTGGTGGAAACATGGGAGAAACAGTTTCTATGGATTACGCAGTGCAGCGCGGAGAAGGCAGCGTATATGATGCTGCGCAATCACATGCAGAACTTTTTCATCGGACTGGAAAGCATTGTCGTTTCCGAAAGCCGGTCACAGATACAGCCGATAAGCTCTACACGCCGGCTCTTCAACCGTTTTTGCAGCCTGCTGGTGGAGCACTGCCATTCGCGCCACGACGTGAAATTCTATGCCGAAAAGCTCTGCATCACGCCTTACTACCTGTCAAGGATAACCGCCAGAACCATCGGCGTTACTCCCAAAGAACTGATTGAAAGGCAGATTATTCTGGAGATGAAACGGCTGCTCACCACCACCGACATCTCGGTGAAGGAACTTGCCGTGCTTTTCCATTTTGATACGGTGTCTTATATGGCACGCTTCTTCCGAAGGCACACGGGCTTCACACCCAATGAATACAGCAAGCTCTGACACGGACAACAAAGACACATGTCTGCAACATGCCGGCCTTTCCTTCGGAAAAAGAAGTTTATCTCCAGGCTGAAGATGTGTATCTTCAGGCTAAAGACATATATCTCCAGCCTAAAGATTTACATCTCTAAACTGGAGATAAAGCACGCCACGGGAAACCGCCCGTTGGATAAAGAAACAAAACACGAAATCCTACTATTCCGAATCCAGATTCCAGTAAACGACAAACCGCTGGCGATGGACATCATACAAAGGCGACAGGCGTTGTCCGCCGGCTGTTTCAAAGTTCAGCCCCCCATCCGTGCGTCTGATATTCTTTCCGGGACGCTTTCTGTCGCACTTCAAGACGACAGGCAGATCTGCCGGTATATGGTAATCATACGTATAATAATCGTTGTACCGGGCAGGGTCAGAAAACGGAGCAGGGGCTTCCATTCCCGCCGTTCCCAATTTTCCTGCCAAGGCTACGGGACCATACAACAATGCTGCAACATCCGGATTGTCAGGAGTCTGTTCCAGACGAAAATCCATCGGATATGTCAGTTCAATGCTGTCGCCGTCTTTCCATTCACGGTCGAGCACAATATAAGACCCCGGCTTCTGCCCCACCTTCACCTTTTTCCCGTTAATGCAGACAGACACCTTTCCGCTCCAGGAAGGATAACGCAGATAGAATGCGGTGCGTACGGGCTGTTCCGCAGAAACCTCCAGCTTCACACACTCGCTTTCCGGAAAATCCGTTTCCATGCGCACACTCATCCCCCTCTCTTTCCAGTGCAATACGGAAGGAATGAAAAGGTTCACATACAATCCTTCACGGTTATGATAGTAGATGCTCTCAGCATATTTGGCATGACTCTCAAACCCGCTTCCTACACAGCACCAGAAAGACTGGTCGGGAGTGCTGTATACCTTGTGCGTTCCGGATTTCAACGGAAGGAAATAGGCTACCATGCCCGTTGCGGGATCCTGCTGGCCCAATATATGATTGTACAATGCACGCTCGTAATAGTCTGCCACCTTGACAGAAGGATTCCAGCAGAACAGATGGCGGCTGAGCTTCAGCATATTATACGTACAGCAAGTTTCACCCGTATATCCGGTGATATGCTTTGAAAACTGATCCGGATCAAAATAATGCTCCTTGTCACTGCTGCACCCGGGAGCGAAAGTATGCCTGTCAATCATCGTATTCCAGAAAAATTCGCAAAGCGACCTGCTTTCCCCGTCGCCCGAAAGCTCATAGTTGCGCGCTTCGGCCAGGACCTTCGGGATAAACGTATTCGTATGCTTCGTCCCCAAGTCGTCCTTTTCCTCTTTCAGCGGGTCGATCACTTCATTGTGATAGAAGAATCGGGCAAGCCAGCGGTAACGCTCGTCGCCGGTCAGCGCATACAAGTTGTAGAACGATTCATTGATGCCGCCGAACTCATTCCGGATCATCTTCCTGCGGGTAGCCTCATCCAACGGCCGAAGCTTCTCGTAGGCCCAGTCCCCCATCCGGCACACAACTTCCAGAGCCTGCGGATTGTCTGCATAAAGATACTGGTCTATCAGTCCCGAAAAAATCTTATGAAGCGTATACCAGGGTGCCCACACGCTTTCGCCACGAATATTCCGGTTTATCAGTTCCTCAGGAAACGCGCTCAAATAGCCGTTGCCGTATGCCTGTTGAACTTTGGCCAGCCCCGCCACCAGGCTGTCCCCCTTCAGCTTGAACACATTGCCTCCCGTAGCGGCATACATCAACGAATAGGCAGACAGCAGATGGCCGGTGATGTGTCCGCGAAGCTCACAGTCCAGCGACTCCCATCCCCCCAGCTTCTTCACGGTCATATACCCTCCTTCACGGCCCGCAAAGACGCCCGACGTGGTACGGAAACTGTGAAGCAGCCTGTCGACCCCGATAGAAACCATCCAAGCCGAATCACGCTCCAAATTCTCGCGGAATCGGCTGGGAAGCAGGCGCACGTCCTTCAATTCAAAACATGCGGCAGACTCTTCCGCTTGTGAAGCAACTTTCAGTTTGTTCTGAAACAAGCCGGGGTAAACAGACTGTGCAGAAAGCAGCCCGCAAACGCCCAAGGCTAAAGTTGAAAACAAAAGTCTTAATTTCATAACGATTACAGTTTATTTCTTTATATAAAAACTCCGCTCCACCGGCTCAGCCGTAGCGACCTTTCCGCCGATGCCATATTGCCAGGCTACGACCGTCACCTTCACCGGATATTTCGCCCGGGGAGGAAGCTCCGACAACATCACCTTGCCGCCAACGATTTCAGCAGGGCCTTCTTTCACATAGTAATAAACAGGAAGCCCGCAATCGGACACTGCATGAAGCTCCACTGCCGTTGTACCTGCCTCCACATCATCCAGCCCCGGAAAAAGGATGTGCTGCCGCCTGCCTGCACGGTTCCGATACGGTATCCTCATCGTAAGCTGCTGGACGGCACTCTTATAATGGGTGTCCCCCTTTTGGCTGGCAAGAAGCCATATATCATTCGTCCTCCGCTTGTTGTACATTCCCATGCGATAGAAGCGGACGGCAAACGTTGTGTCATTCACCTTTTCTGCCGGACCGCAGATCCTGTCGACATGAATCTCTCCCGATGCGTGATCATCCGAAAAAGAAGACCTCAGCGAATCGGTAAATACTCCTTTCAGATGAAACGTCAGTCCATCTGCTTCGGGGACAAAATCCATCACAATGCCCGCATGAAGTTTCGGGTCGTATTCAAGCAGCTTCCCATGCTGAACGACTCCCAGGTATTGCATCTTCTTCCCCTCCGATTCCTTGTAACGCCTTTCGGTCAGCTCTGCCATTTCCCTGTCAAAGTACCAGAAGGCATCATGCCTGTCCCCTCGGTACAAAGCATAAGGAGCCGGCTTCGCACGTTTTCTGCCGTCGGCACGCCAGCGTTCGGCAAGCCACCCGTCTTTCACCCTGACTGGCTTGAGTTTGACCGGCCTGTCAACAGGCTGGGCAGAGGGATAACGCGCATCGAGCGACTTTTCCAGGAACAAGGCGATGTATGAGGCAGTCTGTTCGCTGATATCGAAATGCCCGCGGCCCGCATCACACAAAAAAGAAATGCAACTCTCCGGATACATCATCCGGAAAGCCAAAGCCGGATTGACCCGCGCTTCCCACCATTCGTACTCGCCCTCAACCATCAGCCCCGGAATGCCGTCGATGTTGCGGTTTCTCCCCCACTCCAGATTCTCTCTTCCGTAGCCGCACAGATTCGTTCGCGGCGCGTCCCCGTGAAAAGAAATCACCGCCAATGTGCGCTCCGGATTCCATGCCGCAAAATTCCACGGGTAAGTAGCCATGGCAGAATGTCCCAAAGGCACAATCGGAACGTATTTCAATTCAGTATATCCGCTGACATCCGCCAATTCATCCATCATCGCTTCAAACGCCTTCTGCACTCCCGTCAACACATTCCATTGCTGGTCGAGCCCCGGAGTAATCCAAACCAGCGCTATGCCTGCCTTCTCCAGTTCCGTACGGAAAGAGGGCATCTCAAAAAGAGGCTCTTCCGTCATGTTGTGCTGTCCCATCACCACGGCCTTCACCTGCCGGCAAGTGGGAGGAATCCACAAAAACGCACGTGGATGTCCGTCGGTTTCAGCAGAAACCATCTCTTTGACGGCAACAGACCATTGCCACTCGGCAGCAGAAAGCCGGAAAGCCAGCAAGGCCAGCAAAACAAAAATCCACCTTTTCTTTTTCATATCCTATCTCATTTATTTCACAATATCCGACACAGTCCTTGAAATAACGGAACTGCCATAGAATGAAGAGAAACCGTCCTTCTCGGAACCTCCGACAACATGAGCGATAAAAAAGCCATAAACACCATCACGCTTGTTAATCCACGGATAAGCCCCCGCCCACCCGGGCGAACTGATTTGATAAGCTTCACCTGTATCTTCATCTATAAGCTCCCGCCATTCTCCCAAGCCGTAAATTCCATTATGACATTTTCCAATAGCCTTTTCAACATACTCCCCGGGAAGTACCTCCGCCCCTTTTATTTGGTCAGCCTGCATCTCCTTCACCGTTTCGGGGTTCAGGATCGTTTTCCCCCAATAAGTTCCGCCATGATAAATCATGTCGAGAAAACGCATGTAGTCGTTCAAGGTCGTACACAGGCCTCCGCCCAACATCGGGGCATGACCTCCGTCTGTATTTATGGGGGTAAAGTGCGAGTTTTCCATGCCAAGCGGAGCGGCTATCAGTGTCTGGAAAAGATACTCGAACTCATTTCCTGCCGCCATCTCCGCCATACGTCCGGCCACCTGCATTGCCAGTCCTCCGTACTCGAAGCGTGTACCCTGCGCAAACACCGTGTCAAGCGGCAGAATCTCCATGACCGCCGAATCCAAGTGATTATAATTGTCCACCCTTGGCTCGGGAAGATAAGGACGGATACCCGATGTATGGGAAAGCAAATGTCTGAGCGAAATTTTCCCTTTCGGATCTCCCCTATACAAAGGAATCCATTCTTCCACCGTATCATCCCAATCCAACGGAGTACGATCAACGACAGCCCCAACCACAGCCGCTGCCACCCATTTCCCGGCAGAAGCGACATAAACCTTCGTTTCTCCAGTAAAGCTTCCATAACATTTGCTGAACACCACAGAATCATCCTTTACCACACAAATAGCTGCTCCCGGATAATATCCTTTATCAATCCAGCATCCGATAATAGAGTCAAGCGGAGAAAAATCATAAATTGCATCCCCCCTTTGCGAACATGACGAAAGGGATATTACCAATAGCACCAGCACTATTTTACTTATCAGTTTTTCAATCATATTGACTTGTCTTTTTATAATAAATACGTATCAAGGCTAAATTTACTCAATCCGGATCATCATTTCTTCAAATGCATTATCTTTGAAGAAACTTTTAAATTACTGCAACATGAAAACACTGCTTCTCATTCTGATTACATGGATGGCACTGCCGGCTTTTTCACAAACCCGCAAAGAAAAAGAGGCAGCAAAAGAAGAAAACGTACGGAAAGCGCTCGAGGCTGACCGATACACCATCGACATCAATTATATGATTCCATCCAAGGGACCCGGACGGCCGCTCACTACCGACTATTCCGTCACGGTCCGCAACGACTCGCTCATTTCTTATCTCCCGTATGCCGGAAGAGCATACAGCATCCCTTACGGCGGAGGAAAAGCGCTGAACTTCAGTGCACCGATTGAAAACTATGAAAAGAAAACGAAGAAAAAAGGTGAAACTGAAATCACCGTCAGCCTCAGAAACGATGAAGACTCATACATCTACCGGCTCACGGTATACAAAAACGGGAACGCCTCCCTGTATGTCCAGCCAACGCAAAGGCAAAGCATCTCGTTCAGCGGAGAGATGGATTTAAAGGAAAACTGAAAATAAAGCCTTATAAACAAACAGGCAGGACTTGCAGACAGGGCGGATGCGGAAAGAATCCACATAAAACAAGCAGAATCACAGCAAGAACATACCTCTGCCATGATTCTGCCTGAAAAATTTATGTGGATACCTATTGAGAATATCCTAAAGCCAACGGTTACTTATTCGCGGTACAGCATCAAAGTTCCCCACCCCAGCTGGTCGAAAGCCCCGCTGTTCGTACCGTAACGGTTTCCCGGCTCACCAACTCCGCCTTCGGGACGAAGCTTGTCGGCAAACTGCTTGGCATATGTATATCCACTGCCCACATTTGCCACCTTTGCATAATGGTTGTACAGTATTTCCCAGCCCGGACGAATGCTGCCACGACCTTCATCATCTGCCATTTGCGTATGGGTTGCACCGTGATTCTTGTCACGGCAAGAGCAGTCGATGCAATATTCATAAGTCGCAAACGGCATCTGAGTAGCAGTAACCAACCAGCTTCCCGTACTGTTCTGATTATCCGTACCATTACGCAAGTTGGACAACGCTACGTATTCGCCCATCTTCATAATGGCATTGTCATCAGCAGCAAAGAAATCCAGCTGGGCGACCGACGGGTTTGCCTGATAAAGCGTATAGGCAATCTGACAAAGGTTAGCAGCCACCATAACCGACATCTCAGCATGTCCCTGGTCACGTCCGCTCTCCTGGTTCTGGAAGATATCTTCACCCGTGCCCAAGGGGTCGGTATGTTCGCCGCGAATCAGCTGCTTGATGCATCCGTTGCCTGCTCCCTGATAGAAATAGTTAACCACGTAGTTCACCATATCATCGTTCTCGGTCAAGATACCGATTGAAAGATAAGAAGCCATATTCACCAAGTCCCAGTTAGACCAATAATGCTCTGCACAGTTGTCCGAACCTTGATGATTGTCGAGGAAATCACGGTTTTGCGAAGCGAACACATTGGTCATCCAGGTCTTGAAATCGTTGAAGTCTGTGCCGTTCCATCCTTCATATGTCCGCAATATCTCGGCAGCATTGGCAAAAGTATACCCTTGCGCACCGGCTGCCAGCTTATGATTGGCATCATTCGAAGTAATTTCCTTGCATATATCTGCCCAGGCGTTAAGCACTTCTACGGCATTTTCAGCATAACGGTCATCACCGGTCAACTTCCAAAGCAGCGCCATCTGATAGGCTGCGGCAGCGTCCTCCATCGCATAACGATAGTTTTCACTCCCGGCAGCAGTTCCTGTAGCATCGCCACGCACGATTTCTTCCTGCGGTTCGGCTGTATAAGGAAGAACCGTCAACGAACTCTGCTTCAAATTCTCAAACTCTGCTTTCACTGCTTGCGGCGCACTGCCATCGTCCAGCATTGCTTTCACACGGTCGAAATCTGCCTGATTATACATCGCACACGGATGATTGTACGTATATTGCGCTTCTACCGGTTCGTATACATCTTCGGGCATCGTCAAGTCTACCGTACCAAATTCATTCTCTCGGCAGGAGGTCTGCACTGCCAACAGCAGTGCCAGACCAGATATAAATGTCATTTTCTTTATCATAATCGCATTCTATTAAATTTATTCCACCACTTCGTAAGTCAGTCCTTCCGACTGGATATAAGTTGCCACTTCTTCCAAGGTCTTGAAGGTCTGAATCCAATAAATAGCACTGCGAAGCTGCTCACCTGTTTCTTGTTTCAATACAATATCCGCATATTTAAAGGTCAATTTGTTAACCTTCGCCACATCCGTAGCAGGCAATACAAATCCCTTCCAAGCCTGAGTTGAAAGATCATAAATAACGATACGGCTTCCATCACTACATTTCCAGGTCTGATCCCATTTTTCACTTCCACCGCCAAGTTCACCGCTAAATGATTGACCGTTGCATGTACCACCTGAAGCATCAAGTTTAAAAGACTTGCCGCTTACATTCTCCATATCTCCGGCATACTGCAAACGAAGAGCTAAGAATGGATAATTTCCGGCATGGAAATAAACATTTTGAGCCATGAAATCCAGACGGCGTTTTCCACTGGTAGCCTTCGAAATCAAAGTAAATGTTCCATAACCCCATTCTGATGAACAATGACTCGGATCTGCACTCCATGTTACATTATCCTCTTTATGGAAAAGTTCGCGAATCAATCCGGCTGCCAGATTCAGTTTAATGGAAGACGAGTTTCCGGTAGCGGGGCAAGAAGCCGTGATTGTCACATCGCCGAACACACCTGCTTGGTTAAAGGTTACGACACCGTTCTCAACAGTAGCTATTTCCTCATTGTCGGAAGTCCATTCTATCAAAGAAGTGGTACATTGTGCAGGGACCGTCGTGTAATTCAATGTCAAAGCCTTATCCGCTATGGCACAATAATAACCGTTGTCCACTGAATAAGCCTGATCGATGGTCACTTCTTCCGGCTGCACCATCTGGTTGACAACAAGTTCTTTTGTCCCATACACCTGCGAACCGTCCAAAGAAGTAGCGGTAATGGTAACGGATGCCTGTATGTCTTCATTCACAAGACCTGTTACCAAGCCGTTCTGGTCGACAGTAGCCACTGCTTCATTCGAGCTGCTCCAGCTAACCGTCCGATAAGTAGCGTTCTCCGGCAGGATAGCAGCAGTCAGCTGCAAGGTTTCACTCGCATAAAGTTCGTCAGCTTCCGATTCAATGCTGATGCTTTCTGCCTGCACCAATGTATTGGACACCACGACACGCACATTGTCATAAATGCCGCTTCCCGAAAACATTCCTTCCGGAGCAACCTGAATGACCGTGGCACTCTCGCCGTTGCCTTCTACAGCCGTAACCAGTCCGTTTTCCACCGTTGCCACAGACGGAACGGTAGAAGTCCATATTACATCCGAATAAGTCACATTTTCCGGCTGCAAGCCATAATTCATCTGAACGGTTTCTCCTTTCAGCATAGGCAACACCTTTGCGCCGTTTTCATCTGTGTAAATGTACTGCTGTACTTCAGCAGGCACGATCAGTTCGATGGAAGCAGGCATCACCGCCGACGTCAAATCACCCACCGTCGCTTCGTCTTCGCAAGAAGGCATTATCAGTGCAGGAACCAAAGCCAACAGGCATCCCCAACTGTATTTCATTATCTGTTTCATAACTGTTCTTGTTTAAAATGTGATACTTCAATTGTTGCCCCAACCCGGGTTCTGTCCCAATTCAGGATTCAACTGCAATTGGTCGGAAGGCAACGGATAAAGATAATTCCGGTCACTCCATGTACGGTCGCTGTAAAGGATAATGCAACCTTCACCGTTCAGCGGACGTGCCTGTGTTGCCCAGTTGGTTTCAAACCAAGTCCCGGTCACAAGAACTCCAAGCTGATCCTGAGGCATTTCAGTTTCGGCTGTAGCCCAACGCTTCAAGTCATCGATGCGATACCCTTCCATAATCAGCTCCACCGTACGTTCGCGGCGGATTTCCTCACGCATGGAAAGTCCGTTATTGTTTACCAGGCTGTTGCTCAGTTTCGGCATATTGGGATTGGAACGCAAACGAACCAGATTCAACGACATGTCAAGGTCGGAATCCGAAATGCTGCCACTCAGTTCATAGGTTGCTTCTGCATAGTTCAACAGCACTTCAGCATAGCGGATTACGGGAAAGTCCATCGATTCAAAGTTATCTTGCGCCTGACGCTCTATCGCCCATTTATGGGGACGGTAACCGCTGTTGCTGCGTACATCTGCCGTACGTGCATTCTCCAGATCTGCATCTGTCCATGTCGTGCGTGACGTTGCCGACTCATTGTCCCAGAAACGTGTGCCATGCATCAAAAACGTATTGCTCATCCGGTTGTCACGGTTCTGGTATTCATCCGTAACGTCTGCATATCCCAGGAATTGTGAAGACTTGTCGATAGGAAGTCCGTCAGAACACAGATACATATTTGCCAGTTTGCGTGTCAGCCACGTTGCACCTTCCAGAATGCCGTGTGTAATGTTCGTACTCAGACGGTCGCCATAACGGTGGCGATGCGCAAGGATGTATTCGTTGTTCGAGCTTTTCGAAAGATTGGCCGGGTTGCACTGTATACCGTCTTCCAAGATAAACATATAGCGGTAACTCTCGTCACCCAAAGCCTCACTATAAAACAAAGAGTAGTCACCACTTGTGATAACCTGACTGGCGGCATCCTTGGCTATGGTCAACAATGCCGTACTGCGATCTGTGTTAGAAGTGGCATCTGCACCTTTTTCATGAAATTTCTGCCAGGTACCTTCGTAAAGAGCAACCCTTGAAAGCATCGCCAAAGCCGCGCCTTTGGTCAAGCGGCCAGCCTCGGAAGCGGCTTCCGGCAATAGTTCGGCAGCGTCCTGCAAGTCAGTGATAATCTGATCAATCACTTCCCCACGGTCGTTTCTCGGACCGTACAGTTCTTGCGAGTCAATGTCAAGAGGCTGCGTCAATATAACCGCATCGCCCCATATCTGCACCAACTCAAAATGAAGGTAAGCACGGAAGAACTTCGCTTCGCCCACGGGTACGGCAATCGCTTCCTGATCGCCGAAACTTTCGGCACGGTCCAACAACAGATTGGTGTAATAAATGCGTTTATACAGATTGGTATAGTTTTCATCTTCACTCGGAATGGAATTGGTTCCCTGGCTATATACATTGATGGACGAAGTGGCAAGCAAATCCGAACGGAAGTCACTGTGCGGACCGTCGCTCACGCCATTGCCGTAAGTAGCCGTACCTGATAAATAAATGTCACGTGTCCAGCCATAAAACTGATTGGCGAACAGTTGGAAATTATCGGCTGTATTCCAAACCAGATTGTCGCCCATTTGTGCCTGCGGTTCCAGATTCAAGCAAGAAGTCGTAAACAGACTCATCACCGAAAAGCAGGCTGCAGTTATGTAATGTCTCTTTTTCATATATTGTCTATCAATCTTTATGCGGTTAATTAAAAGGTTACATTGGCACCGAACGTAAACGAACGGGTAAACGGATAACGCGACAGACCGGTAGCGTCACGCTTGGCTTCGGGATCCCATCCGTCGGTAATCTTGGCGGTTTCCCACAAGTCTGCACCCGTCACATACAAACGGAGACCTTCTATGCATTTCGTTTTTTGCAACAGTTTCGAATCGAACGTATAACCGATGGTCACATTCTTCAAACGGAGGTAACGTCCGTCTTGGGCGGTCAGCGAAGATGCCTGATAGTTATAGTTATTGATGTTTGAATCATTCGTATAAGGTGCATAATAAGCATCAGGATTCTCCGGGCTCCACACATTGCCAATGGAAGCCGTCGTTGTATTCGTGTAATTGGCACGGAAAGGTACTGTCGTGTTGTCTATGTCACGGTAAACGAAACGGTTGGC
Source organism: Bacteroides gallinaceum (assembly GCF_030373775.1). NCBI lineage: Bacteria > Pseudomonadati > Bacteroidota > Bacteroidia > Bacteroidales > Bacteroidaceae > Bacteroides > Bacteroides gallinaceum. Next base: position 26,231 of record NZ_JAUDEN010000009.1, read on the forward strand.
CGCTCCCTGGAAAATCACGTTCAGATCGAATCCTTTCCACGAAACTCCGGCATTGAACGAATAAGAGATTTCGGGCGAATCGCTTCCCAAGTAGATATAGTCTTTCTCGTCCAGTATACCGTCGCCGTTCTCGTCGCAATACATATTGTCACCCACACGCAGGTTGCTCGGTATGCCGATTGCATTGGTATCATAGTATTTTGCCAGATAAGCATCCAACTGTTCTTCATTCTGGATCTTTCCTCCATAGCGCAAGCCGAAGATGGAATTCAGCGCATAGCCTTGCTGTGTCTTGACGTATCCCGACTGAAGCACGGTTGTTCCTCCATAATCAGTCAGTTCGTTGCGGGCAAAAGTCAGTGTTCCGCCTACATAGTAGCTCCAGTCGCCTATCTTGTCGCGCCAAGTAGCCTGGCCTTCATATCCCCAGCCTTTAAACTTACCGCTATTGGTGGTAGGCGCATCGTCACCCAATACAGCAGGGTAAGAGATTTCTACCAGCATGTCATCATTCTTCTTCAAGAAAGCTTCCACCGTACCGGTCAGCTTGCCGTTGAGGAAACCGAAATCAACTGCTACGTTATAGTTTTTAATACGTTCCCAATGACGGGTCGTTGACACCAGTTTGCCGTCCGTAGCGATATAAGAAAGTAATCCCGAGCCTACGTAAGCACCGTTAGCCGTATTCACATTATACAACTGCACGCCATCGTAGTTGCCGATACCGCTTTGGTTACCCATTTCGGCGTATGAAACACGGAGTTTCAAATCGCTCAGCCAATCCACATCCTCCATAAAAGCTTCCTGCTTGATGCGCCAACCGGCAGAGATGCCATAGAAAGCAGCCCAACGGTTCGAAGGCTGGAACTTGGAAGATCCGTCGTAACGTCCGTTTACTTCCAGCAGGTAACGGTCATCGTAATTGTAATTGAATCGGCCGTAAAACGAAAGGAACGCATTCTGATACTTGTCAACATCCTCGTTGTTGGCACCGTCCAACGTCACGTCACCCGAACCGTTCACGATTTCCAGTCCGCTCAAGATGTTTTCTACCCTTACACCCCACGTTTTGTAGTCATTAAATTCATACTGCCCACCGAGGGTCAGGCTCAAGTCGTGCTTGCCGAACTTCTTATGCGCGTTCAGGTAAGCCGAGAACGAATAGAAATTGGTCTGATTCGTAGTGGCACGATAATAAGACGCATCTGCCGTAGGAGTAGTCAGCACCTGCCGGGTTCCCGTAAAGTTGTAGTAAGTGACCGAATTGCTCACCACGTCGCGGTTTGCCGTACTGTTTGTATAGCCCACATTGGCATTTGCCGACAACCAGTCATTAATCGTGTAATTCAAAGTTTCGCTGATATTCAATGACGATACGGAAAGCTTGTTGTCGCCGCCTTCTTCTACCTTAGCTACCGGCGAACCCCATGTACCCCACGCATAATTATCACCGTTCATATTAGTCAAAGGCAATCCCGGCATCGGAGTCTGGGTGGTCAACACCGAACTGATATCGGTAGGTGACACCTGTTCCTGACGATTGTAAGAGATAACTGATTCCAAAGTCAACTTATCGGTCAGCTTCACCGAATTACTCAGGCGGAAGTTGTAACGCTGGTTATTGTTGTTTCCATACTGCAGCGGAGAACCATCGTACATATATCCCAATGACAAACGGTAAGAAGCCTTTTCCGTACCTCCCGATATACTCAGGTTGTGATCGGTAGACAATGAATTGCCGAACAAAGAACCCAGCCAGTCCACGCTGTCATCGAATACAAAGTCTGCCACATCGGTAAACGCCGCATTGCCAAACGGATTCGAAGTATTTTCCAGATCAATGTAAGTTCCTTTGTACTTCTTTGCCAACTGGGCATACGTGTACCAGCTGTTCGATGTATTGCCGTCGTTCTCCAATGCTGTCATCACACCGTCCGCCCATTGGTCGATGCTCATCAGTTCAGGCATCAGTCCCACAGTCTTCAGCGTGACCGAACCGCTATATTCCACTTTGGTCTTGCCTTCTTTTCCCTTCTTGGTAGTAACCAATACGACACCACCTGCGGCACGTGCACCATAGATAGCAGCCGAGCCGTCTTTCAGGAAGTTAATGGACTCAATGTCGTTCGGGTTTATCAGACGGAGGTCATTCACGCTATTCGTCGCCACACCGTCTATGATAACCAAAGGCTCGGTGCTGTTCACCGAAACCGAACCACGCAAGTTCATGCTCCAGCTTTCATCGCCCGGCGCAGAAGAAGAACGTGTAATCATCACACCCGGAACCTGACCCTGCAAGGCCTGCAAAGGACTGGAAAGATTACCTTTCTCCATAAATGCCTTATCGTCCACCACGGTCACCGAACCCGTCAACGACTCCTTCTTCACCGTACCGTAACCGACAACCACCACTTCGCCCAATACTTCCGAATCTTCATGCAAGCTTACGTGAGCAAGTTCCGGGCTTGAAGCCGGAAGTTCGACCGACTTATAACCGATATAAGAAATGACTACCAGAGCATTTTTAGAAGAAACATTCAACGAAAAATTTCCGTCCATGTCTGTTATCACACCATTAGAAGTCCCTTTTTCAAGAACACTCGCACCGATAACGGGAACCCCGTCAGCATCCAACACTTGTCCCTTTACCGCAACCGTCTGCATGACAGACCGGACCGAATCAGTTTCCGCAAACGCCGAAACGACATTTCCCGTTGCCATAGCAGAAACCATCATCACTGAGAAAAGGACTCTTTTCGATGAAATCTTTAGAAATTCATGCTTCATAAGATTAAACTTTAAATTAACAACTCCGTTTGTTCTCACAGTTTCTGTTCATTATATACATTGTTTTATATACTCTCTCACTTCTTTCCTGCTGATAAAGAGATGATTCTCAACCGTACGCTTCGAAAGGTTCAGACGCAGGGCTATCTCATCGGAGGTCTTTCCCTGAAAACGGTTCATCGCATAAACGATCCGACGCTGCATGGGCAGAGAAGCCACACGCCGGTATTCCGCTTTCTGCAGGTCGCGCGCAACAATCCCGCTTTCCGTTTCGTCCGAACAGAGCCCTCCGGACTCATACAGATATGCTGCCACTTCCTGCCGCCTGTAACGGCGGCGCAGGTAATCCGTCACCAGGTTGCGGGCAATTGTAAACAAAAAATGTTTCACAGTTTCTTCACAAAGCATCTTGCGATATTCCAAAAGCCGGGCAAACGCATCCTGGGTCAAGTCTTCGGATTCTTCTTTTTTCCCTGTCTTATAATAGACATAAAGGAAGACCGGATGCCTGTACTTTTCGTAGCATTCCGCGACTAACTGGTTCACTTTTTCTTCCGGGTCTTTCATATTAATTAGCTTTTGAGATTTGTTTTACGCTTGCAAAAATAGAGGGAGAATCGGACATCACATAATTTTTCCCGTTGAAACAAATCTCACATAACCCGATGATACTAATATCGGAATAACTAACTAATACACAATAAAATATCATCCAGTCCCAAATTATTATTTAAGACTGGATGATACATTTGTCTACAGAGAAACTGGGGGAAAAAACGCAGAAATACTGCCTCACGGAAACAGAGATTCATTTCTGAACGCTCTTGATGTATTCATTGGGAGTGATGCCGGTGGCCTTCTTGAACGAGCGGAAAAACGAAGCCCTCGAGCTGAACCCGCACCGTTCAGCCAAAGCCTCGAGCGTATACTTGGAACAGTCTTCAGACGTGACGATCGCTTTAAACTCCAGCACCCTGTATTCATTTACATAATCATAATAGCTCTTCTTCAAGTACTGGTTGAAAAGATAAGAAAGCGCATGCGACGAAGAACCTACCATAGAAGCCAGATCTGCAATCTTCAGGTCGGTATGGATATAGGGCTTCTTCTCATTCATCACCTCGTCCAGCAGATTGCTGAGCCGTTCGCATTCTTCATCGCTCAACTTGTTCGTCTTATACTTGCCGCCTTCTCCCTCATCTGCCGCAAGGGCCGTTTCTTCAAGTGACGGGTGCGGAGCAATGAGGGATTCGGGCTCTTCCGCGCTGTTTGCACTCCCGCCTGCATCAAACGCAGGGACAGCGGAAACTTCCGGCTCCACATAAACCACAGGCTCCTGCCGCCGCGCATGTTTCCGGCGATAAAGCAGAATTCCGGCAGCAGCAAGAACCAAAGCCAGCACCCCCGCCCACCATCCTCCGGAAGAAGGCGGAAGCACCTCCAGTTCAAGAGCCGATTCCGGATAACCGATTCTGCGGATATAATAACGGCACCCGCCTTTCGGCACGTTATAAAGATTAAATTCTGACTTGCCGACCAAAAGCTTCCATTCCTCATCTTCCGCCTCACGGTATTCATAAGCCGCTTCATCCGGCGAAACATACAGCAAGTCTGCAAGCAACAGCGTAAGACTGCTGTTTCGGCTGCTCAAACTGATGCGGTAGGTGCTGCCCGTACGCTCCAGAAGCTCCGGACGGTCAACTCCGTCAACAAGCACTCCGGATATGGCCGCAGCATACGGCAGTTCGGGCAGCCGCCTCGCCTTTCCTCCCGGCAGGGAAACCAGTCCGTTTGAGTTTCCGAACCACAGTGTCCCGGCAGAATCCTTCAGCGCATAGCAGTTGATGAACACATTGCTGGGAATCCCGTCAACCATACCGAACGGCATGATGCCTCCTTCTCCGTCATACCGGTACACTCCGTTGTTCGTTGCAATCCAGAAAGCTTTCGAATTGTCTTCGATAACCGACATAAGCGATTTCCCGTCCAACAAAGTACCTTTTCCCACCCTTCCGAAATTCTTCAACGAAAGGTCAGAAACAAAAAGGCTCCCTTTTTCCGGCAAGAAGAGCAGCCGATGGTCAGAAGATTCATACACCATACGCACCTTTTCTCTGTTGATGAACCCTTCGGGGAAAACATTTGCCCTCAGACTCAAAGTGGAAGGATCCCAAATGCACATTCCGTTTTCCGTGCATATCCAGCCTTTTCCCGTAGAATCAAAAAAGATTTCATACACGTTTCCTTCCGGCAGCTTGGTATCAGCACTCTGGAAATGACGGATCTTCTCTCCGTCACGAAAGCAGTAAAGCCCGTTGGAAGTGCCTACCCACAAGCATCCTTCCCTGTCGGAACGGATGCAGAATATATGTCCGTTCTTGAAAGGATACGGCTCGGAAGAATAAAAATCCTCCACTTCAAGCGTACGGGGATTGAACACATACATCCCTCCTCCATACGTGCCGATATAGTATTTCCCGGAAAAATAACAGCTTGAAATAATGATGCTTGCCCTAAGCTGGGGGGTGTCAAAAGTTTTGAAACGCCCGTCGGCCTCATCTATAAATATGAAGCCGTCGCGCGTGCCGATCAGCTTCTGCTTCCCGTGAAACGAAACCGTCCGGACGGGCATCCCTTCGGTTGTGAAACGCGAGCCGAAGCGATAGACTTGAAAAAGATGGCTGCGATAAAGGCTGTAGTCCACGCCAAGCTGGTAGAAACCGATCCAAAGCAGCCCGTCGCGGTCGGCCAGCACCGAATAGACCGAATTGGAACGGATGGCCGGATCGGCGTTTGTATCGTGGCGGAAAGAGCGGACTATCTGATTGGCAGACACGGAAATGAAATGAACGCCGTTTCCGTCGGTTCCCACATACAGCAGGTCCTTGCCATCGGTAGAAAGCGAAGAGATGACTCCGCAACCCACATCAATGTACGGACGGAACACGCCATCCGCAACGTCATACTCGACAATACCGTCTGTCATTGTGCCCAAAAAGACACGCGCCCCCACCAGAGCCACATTATAATAGGCAGAAGCTGCTCTGCCGGACTGCGGCGGGAAAGAGCCTACCTTCCCTGTCAGAGGATTGAACGACTTCAATCCTCCCAGCGTAGATATCCAAAGAATGCCATGAGAGTCACCGGCGATACCGGTCACACGGTTGGCCGGAGAAAAGATGTTCCCGTCCAACTGCACGGAAGAGAAACTGCCGCCGGCATGTATGAAAAGCCCTTTGTCTGTTCCCACATAAACCGTGTCGCCGGAAACAAAAAACGCATGCACTCCCGAATCTATCGCATCGGAAGCGTAACGGAAGAGCTTGCCCGCATCATCATCTACACGAAACAGCCCTATGCCTGTCCCCGCCCATATTTCTCCTTCAGGAGTTTCCACTATCGAATAAACCCGTTTCTCCTTCGCATCATTCCCGTTTGTTGCTTCAAGAAAATAATGTCTGAGCCGCGCGCCATCGAAACGCTCCAGTGTGGTGTTGGTGCCAAACCATACAAACCCGCGGGAGTCCTTGTATATTGAGTTGACGACAAGATCCGGCATACCTTCCGAAACCGAAAGGGAACGGAACGTATATGAATCAGCAGAAACGTGCGGAAAAACGAACACCAGACAAAGGCAAACAATCCATCTTCTAAACTTATCTTCCATAGGGTTCTGCTTTACACACGGTGACAAAAATATGAAATTTTTAAATTTCTGAAAACATAAAGCTGGAAATTTAAGCAAAAAAATCAGAAAACCACGCCTGAAGAAAATTACTTCAAAGTCTGTTCCGAGGCGCAGTCTGTCTGCTTCATCCTGCCTTTTACCATCCTGCCGCATCAAAAATCCATGACCAGACCCGCACGTTCTACATTCCAGCCCTTGGATTATAAAACATGACGGCATAACCCGACATTTCTGCCGAGAAAAGAGGAAAAAAGTTTTAGCCGAGAAACAGGAGCTTGCCTGCGGAAAAAGCATAAAAAAAGGAGTACCGCTGTACTCCAACCTTTGTTAACCTTAAATCTAATACTATGAAAAACACATTGCAAATATAGCGATTTATATGATATAAAAGAATTATTTGCCAGAAAAAGTTCGGATTATAACATTTATTATATTATGGAGGATTTTGCAGTTTGGCACATTTCCCATAATTTTGCCCAGCAAATCAATTCCCTTAACAGCTATGTGGATTACATTAGGCATACTCATCGCTTCAGCCATATTCTTCGTAAACGGAAAGGTCCGTTCTGATCTGGTAGCCTTATGCGCACTGGCAGCTTTGCTGATATTCCAGATTCTCACGCCCGAGGAGGCTCTGTCGGGGTTTTCAAACTCCGTAGTCATCATGATGATCGGACTGTTTGTGGTGGGGGGAGCCATTTTTCAGACAGGACTTGCCAAAACAATAAGCTCGCGCCTGCTCAGGTTTGCGGGGAACAGCGAAGCCAGACTTTTTCTGCTGGTCATCCTGGTCACTTCGGCTATCGGCGCATTCGTGAGCAACACGGGAACTGTGGCATTGATGCTTCCCATCGTGGTCAGCCTGGCCGTCAGCGCGAACATCTCGCCAAGCCGGCTGCTCATGCCTCTGGCATTCGCCAGCAGCATGGGGGGAATGATGACACTCATCGGTACGCCTCCCAACCTTGTCATCAACGACACGCTAATCTCTGCCGGCCATGAGGGGCTGTCGTTCTTCTCGTTCCTGCCGGTAGGCATCGTATGCGTAGCGGTCGGAATCATCGTGCTGATGCCGCTAAGCAAGCTATTCCTTTCAAAAGGAAAGAAAAAGGAAGCCTCGCGGATGGGCAAATCGCTTCAGGAACTGGTGCGTGAATACGGCTTGTCAAACAATCTGTTCCGCCTGCAAGTAAAGGAAGACTCCGGGCTGCTCGGGAAGACCATCATCGAACTGGACATAAGGCGCAAGTACGGGCTGAATATACTGGAGGTAAGACGGGGCGACCTGTCGAAACACAAGTTCCTGAAAACCATTACACAGAAACTGGCAGACACGGACACTCAGCTCGCGGCCGGCGACATACTTTATGTGACCGGAAACTTTGAAAACGCCGAACGGTTCGGCAGAGAATACAGGCTAGGACTGCTTGACGGGCATACATCTGAAGAAACCAACGGCAACGCGCTTGACTTTTACGACATCGGAATCGCAGAAATCGTGATGATGTCCACTTCGAGCCTCACAAACCACACAATCAAGGAAGCCGGATTCCGTGACAAATTCAACGTGAACGTACTGGGCATCCGGCGCAAACACGACTATATACTGAAAGATCTGGGCAACGAACATATCCATAGCGGAGATGTGCTCCTCGTGCAAGGAACCTGGAACAACATCGCACGGTTGAGCCGGGAAGAAGACCACTGGGTGGTGCTTGGACAGCCGCTCGACGAAGCCGCCAAAGTAACCCTCGACTACAAAGCACCCGTAGCGGCGGCAATCATGCTGCTGATGGTGGCAATGATGGTGTTCGACTTCATTCCGGTAGCTCCGGTTACATCGGTCATCATCGCTGCCCTTCTGATGGTGCTCACCGGATGTTTCCGCAACGTAGAAGCCGCCTACAAAACCATCAACTGGGAAAGCGTTGTGCTGATAGCCGCCATGCTGCCCATGTCGCAGGCACTGGAGAAAACCGGCGTATCAGCACTGGTATCAAGCTCACTCGCACAAGGACTGGGATCCTATGGACCGTTTGCGCTCATGGCAGGAATCTACTTCACCACCTCCCTGCTGACCATGTTCATCAGCAACACAGCTACAGCCGTACTGCTTGCGCCTATTGCGCTGGAAAGCGCCTCGCAGATAGGAGCCAGTCCCGTACCCTTTCTGTTTGCCGTAGCGGTCGGTGCAAGCATGTGCTTTGCCTCTCCGTTCTCCACACCGCCCAATGCGCTGGTAATGCCTGCCGGCCAATACACTTTTATCGATTATATAAAGGTAGGGCTTCCGCTGCAGCTTGCGATGGGAATTGTCATGATATTCGTGCTTCCGCTGCTTTTTCCGTTCTGACCAGAAAGCGGGAAGAAGAAGAACGGGGCAAATTCTTTTGACAAAAAACATTTGAATCCAAAATTGTGTTGTAAATTTGCAACAATTAATAATATCGAACGCAAATCGACAAGAAACAGGTATGATTGGACTATTTAACGACTGTTTTCCGCCCATAATGGACGGAGTATCTGTCACTACGCAGAATTACGCATACTGGCTGAACCGGAAGGGCGAAGACGTCTGCGTCATAACTCCGTCGGCCAATGCGTCTTCCTACGATGACACTCCCTACCCTGTATACCGGTATGTATCCATGCCCATCCCCAAGCGCAAGCCTTACCGGATGGGATTCCCATACATCGATTTGCCCTTCTACAAACAAATCAGCAACATACCTTTCACGCTGATGCATGCGCACTGCCCGTTTTCTTCCGGAGAACTGGCCATGCGTATCGCCCACTCCCGCAATGTGCCGGTCGTAGCCACGTTCCATTCAAAGTACCGAGCCGATTTCGACAGAGTGATACCGAGCAAACTCATCGTTGACCTGATTATCAAACGCATAGTCAATTTCTATAACCGCGCCGACGAAGTGTGGATTCCGCAGGCGTCAGTCGAAGAAACGCTCCGCGAATACGGCTACAAAGGAAAAGTGGAAGTGGTGGACAATGGCAACGACTTTGCCGGAACGTTTTCAGAAACCGAACGGAACGCATTCCGGCAAGAACTCGGCATAGACGAAAACACGCCGCTCTTTCTGTATGTAGGACAACATATCCTGGAAAAGAACCTGGACTTTCTGCTTCATGCTGTCGCACTGCTGAAGTCCATGCCCTTCAGAATGTTCTTTATCGGAACGGGCTATGCGTCGGACGAACTGAAGGAACTGAGCAAAAAGCTGGACATCAGCGACAGGATAAACTTTCTGGGCTGCATAACAGACAGGAATATCCTGCGCAAATACTATATGGCAGCCGACCTGTTTCTGTTCCCTTCGCTCTACGACAATGCGCCGCTGGTGGTCAGAGAGGCCGCGGCACTCCATACTCCTTCCGTTCTGATAGACGGATCTACGGCCGCAGCTGTCATAAAGGACCGAACAAACGGATTTCTTACGGGAAACAGCAAAGAAGCATTCGCCGGCAAGATACAGCTCATACTGAAAGACAAGCCTCTGCTCGAAAAAGTCAGCCTGAATGCCTCCGAAACACTGGCCCGCCCGTGGAAAGACATCGCCGACGAAGTAAGCGACCGCTACGCAAGCCTCATCAAACGATATCATCACCAATGAAAAAAGAAACGCTATTCAATCCATACTATGTGGCATTGCCCATCATTCTGGGACTTGCCGTCATCGGCGGGATGTTCTGGAAAGAGTTCGACCCGTCCATGTTCGCTTCGCTCAAGCCAAACGGACGGATGTGGTCCGGCATCATCCTTGCTGCTCTGTTCATGGTTTGCCAGAACCTGGCTCTTACCCAACGGTTCAAGATTCTGGTAGGGAAAAAACTTTCATGGAAACAAGTGTTCCGCGTGAACATGCTTTGCGAGTTCACCTCAGCCGCTACTCCTTCTGCCGTGGGCGGAAGCAGCCTGATAGCCGTTTATCTGCACAAGGAAGGACTGACAGGAGGAGAAGGCACATCGATTATGATTGCCAACCTGTTTCTGGACGAACTGTTTTTGGGTATCGCATGTCTGGCGGTGCTTGTCCTGTTTCCTACGGATGTGCTCTTCATGAACAATGCAGCCTTCGATACGGGCGTGCAGATCATATTCATGAGCGTTCTCGCCATTGTCTGCCTGTGGACACTGATTCTTTATGTCGCGCTGTTTCACAAGGCATCGTGGGTCAGCAATGTGCTGACGGCCCTGTTTTCTCTTCCTTTTCTCCGCCGGTGGAAAAGCAACATCGAGAAGCTGGGCGACGACCTGGTTACCAGTTCACACGAATTGAGCAAACGCTCTTTCGGTTTCTGGCTGAAATGCTTTCTGGTAACGGCCTGGGCATGGTGCTCGCGCTACTGGGTGGTGAACGCACTGCTCTTTGCCTTCAGTTCGGGAGGCGACCATCTGCTGGCGTTTGCCCGGCAGCTCGTCATCTGGATGATTCTGGTGGTCACTCCAACCCCCGGAGGAAGCGGATTCGGCGAATATATGTTCAAGGTCTATTACGGCGATTTCTTTACCGCAGCCGGAACAGCACTGATAGCCGCGTTCATCTGGCGGCTGATTACCTATTATTCCTATCTGATTATCGGAGTATGTATTCTTCCGCAATGGGTAAACTCGACTTTCGGGAAGAAAAAGTGATCAAAGCTTATCTTCCATAAGGCGCGCCAGAGCCTGAACAGCCCTGCGCAGATTCTCTTTTGCTGTTTCGGGCTTTACAGCCTCTTCCAACGGCATATCAGATGGACTTGCTTCAAACAGTCCGGCAAATCCGGCACGAAGCAATGCATCCTTTTCTTCAATCCGTCCGGACATCAGACAGACGGGGACATCAAAACGCTGTGCACGCCTCAAAATACCGGAAGGCACCTTTCCCATTAAGGTCTGCAAATCCGAACACCCCTCTCCGGTTATTACCAGACTGGCATCCGGCAGCACCTCATCGAAACGGGCGGCATCCAGCATCACATCAATCCCTGGAAGCAGGCGCGCTCCAAGAAAAGCGCACAACGCACCGCCAAGTCCGCCGGCTGCACCGGCTCCAGCAAGGCACGAAACATCCTTGCCTAACGTGCGGCGCATCAATGCGGCAAAGCGCCTCATCCCTTCGTCCAGCCGCCTTATCTGTTCGGGAGAAGCCCCTTTCTGCGGAGCGAAAACATACGCAGCCCCTCTCTCCCCGCAGAAAGGATTATCCACGTCACATGCCACTTGAAAGTCGGCTTCCTTCAGACGGCTGTCCATTAGAGTGAGATCCATACGCGAAATGCGGCACATCGATTCACCGCTTCCATGCAGCAAAAATCCGTTCTCATCAAAGAAACGTACTCCTAACGCTTCCAGCATCCCCATTCCGGCATCATTGGTTGCGCTCCCTCCGATACCTGTCAGAAACTTCCGGCAGCCTTTCTGCAACGCATCCGCTATCAGTTCACCCGTTCCGAACGTAGAGGCACGCATCGGATCTCTCTCCGGCACAGCCACTAAAGGCAAGCCGCTCGCTTCCGCCATCTCTATCACTGCGGTCACTCCGTCTTCCAGTATGCCATAACGGGCATCGCAGACCCGCATCAGCGGATCATGCACTTCCGCATGAATTAGCTGCATGTCAAGAATGCCGGCCAGCGCTTCAAGCAATCCTTCACCTCCGTCAGCAACCGGGAAGCACACAACCTTGCAATCAGGAAAACGCACATGAAGCTCCTGCTCCACGCACGTTTCCACTTCCTTCGAACTCAGACATCCTTTATAAGAGTCTATCGCAAGAACTATCTTTTTCATCCAAAATTCCGTTTACTGCACGAATATACTGAAAAACGGAAAATCAGAACTGCTGTTCTTTATTTTTCTTCTTTCTCCCTTTCCACTTTATTGACCTCTATCAAATAAGAAACAACCAGTCCCAGTCCGCCGCCAAGCAACACGCTGGCACCATAAATAATTGAAATCGTTTCCGATACCCTATAGCCACGCCTTTCCGGACCGGTCAAGCAAACGATGACATATCCAACCAACAAACCTAAACCCAACCCCAGCAACAGGCAGCCCAAACGCAGCCCTCCGAACGAAAACGAAGACGGAAGATAAAAGATCCCATTCTTGAAGACTTCCGGAGTCAGCTTATCCCCCATCTTTTCAATCAGCATCATGCGTTCCTTGCGTCTCACAAACAGTTCGAACAACTTGTAAATCACTCCAAATACGATAGCCACATTGGCCACAATCATTAACTCTTCCATAATCATTGAAATTAAATTTGTTTCTTTGCACTTTTAGACGCAAATCAGACCGGCAGGTTACAAAAAAACGGGGAAAAGATTTTCTTTCTTCAAATGTAACCTTTTGCAGACGGAAGCGTCTAAAAGGCATCATGGATGAGAAAGAACTAAATATCATTTCTTCGGTGTTGGCGGGAAAGACAGAACGCTTCTCCTATTTCCTCGATACATACGGGCAACAGGTCTTCAACCTGATTGTCCGAATGACCGGTTCACCGGAAGATGCCGAAGAACTGACACAGGACACCTTTATGAAAGCCTTTGAACATCTTTCTGCATTCAACGGAAACAGCAGTTTCTCAACATGGATATACCGGATTGCATACAACACGACGCTATCTGCGCTTCGCAAAAAACGGAACGAGGTGCTGTCATTCGACGACAAATTATGGAAATCCGTTTCAGACACGCAAGTCGATGAAGCCTTGGACACAGACAGCGAAGAACAGATTGAAAAGCTGCAACAGGCGCTTTCTACATTGCCGGCTGACGAACAGGCACTGGTCACATTATTTTATGAAGAAGAGAAAACGATTTCAGAAATTTGTTATATCCTGCACCTCTCGGAAAGCAATGCAAAAGTAAAGCTCCACCGTATCCGCAAAAAACTCTATTTATTAATGACCAAGGAGGACTGACCATGACAGACAAGGGACTAAAAAAAGCCGTCGGCCAACAGGCAGGCTTCAAACTTCCGAGCAACTTCAGCTACCGAACGATGAAACGGATTGAAGAGAAGGCATATCTGAAAGAAAAACGTGAGGAAAAAAGAATATTCATCTCATGGCTCATCACCATATCCCTGATGCTGGCAAGCGGCATAGGCTATTTCGGATGGAGTTACCACGAACAATTCACGGCACTGTTTCACAGAGCCAAAGATTCTGTTCCTGATGCAAAGACATTGCTGCTCTGCCTGCCTACAGCCATAGCACTCCTGCTGCTCTTTTTCTTCAACAACTGGCTGCGGAAAAGAATCCGGCAGAAGACCGGAAACCAATGAACCGATGGTCCGCTGCAAAAAGACAAAGACACAAAGTCCAGGAATGTTCCCTGCGCCTTTGTGTCTTTGCATTCAATGAGTCAAACAGCCGACAATCCGGTCAATGACGATAGTTTGCCAGTTCTTCGGCCTTGAACTTGCGGATGAAATTGAAATGCTTCTCCACTTCGGCCTCTGCATAATTGACATATACATCCAATGACTTTCCGAACAGCTCGGGTGCCTTGCCTGCATCCTGAAGCAGCAAGTGGCTCATTATATTCACGGCTGCCATTTCATACAGACGGCGTGCCACAAAATCAAGCAACTCCTGATTCTGCGCTTCTTTCACTGCAGCCGTACAAGCCTCGAACTTGCGGGTCATTTCCTTGATACGGTCCAGATAGACTTCGTATTCAGGAGCGCAAGGAACGGCTTCAAACTCGTGCAAGGTGGCAGCATACGAACCATTAGTCACATAGCGGATAGCTGCTACGGTCTGCAACTGGGTTGTCCCTTCGTAAATGCTGGTGATGCGTGCGTCACGATAGATGCGCTGGCAAGCATATTCCATCATGAAGCCGGAGCCTCCGTGAACCTGAATACAGTCGTATGCGTTCTGGTTCGCATATTCAGAGTTCATACCCTTTGCCAGCGGAGTGAAACTGTCGGCCAGCTTTGCATACCGTTTCTGTTCCTGACGCTCTTCCGGAGTCAGCTTGCGCTCACGGGCAATGTCATCCAATGCCTTATAGATGTCCACATAGCGTGAAGTCTGATACAGCAACGCGCGTCCTGCATCCAGCTTTGCCTTGATAGCGGCCAGCATATCATATACTGCCGGGAACTCAATAATTGCCTTGCCAAACTGCTTGCGGTCTTTCGCATATGCCACAGCCTCATCGTATGCAGCCTGGCTCAATCCCACCGACTGCGCAGCGATTCCCAGGCGGGCACCGTTCATCAAAGCCATCACATACTTGATCAGACCCAGCTTGCGGTCGCCGCACAATTCCGCCTTGGCATTCTTATAAACCAACTCACAAGTAGGAGAACCGTGAATGCCGAGCTTGTTCTCAATGCGGCGCACATCCACACCTCCGTCATTCTTGTCATAAATAAACATAGACAGACCACGGCCGTCGTGCGTGCCCTCTTCCGAACGAGCCAGCACCAGGTGAATGTTCGCGTCACCGTTAGTGATGAAACGCTTCACACCGTTCAGACGCCAGCAACCGTTTGCCTCATCATAAGTAGCCTTCAGCATCACGCTCTGAAGGTCAGACCCTGCGTCCGGCTCCGTCAAGTCCATCGACATGGTTTCTCCGGCACAGATGCGCGGAATGAAACGGCTGTGCTGGTCTTCGTTGCCGAATTCGTATAATGTTTCAATACAGTCCTGCAATGACCATATGTTGCCGAAACCGGCGTCAGCCTGCGCCACGATCTCAGCGCACATGGTATACGGAGTGATCGGGAAATTCAAACCGCCAAAACGGCGCGGCATGGTCATACCGTTCAGTCCGGCCTTCACCATTGCATCCAGGTTCGCTTTCGTCCCTGATGCATACTCCACGCGTCCGTTTGCATGGTGCGGACCTTCCTGATCCACTCCTTCAGCATTGGCAGCAATTACTTCTCCGGTAATTTCTCCGGTAATTTCCAACACCTTGTCGTACGAATCAACTGCATCCGCATAATCCTGCGGCGCATAATCATACTCGTCTTTATCTCTATAGTCGCGCTCTTTCAACTGACAGATGCGCTCCATCATCGGATTGTTCAAGTGGAACTTGAGTTCCGGATGTTCTGTATAAAAGTTTGGCATTTGTATCAGAAGTTATAGAAGTTATAGAAGTTATCAGTCGCAAGCTCCTTAGAAGTTAGAGAGTCTAGTATCTACCCTTCAACCGGCAACAGCTTTACAATAAGCATTAAGCAAACGACTCACATCCTCTATACTTCTGGTTAATTTAATATAATTATCTTGCGTAATATAATTCAAATCTTTGGATAGGAGTATATAATATCTGCATTCTTCCAAACTGCCCTGCACAATATTCATTAGACGAAGTTTGTCAGCTTTTCCTGTTTTCCTATAGCCTTCCGCAATGTTAGCCGGAATCGAAACAGCAGCCCGTTGAAATTGCGAACAAAGTCCAAAACGTTCATAAGCTGGGTACTTGCCTGTAAACTGATAAACAGTCAACACAAATTGATGAGCTTTCTGCCAAGCTCTCAGATCCATAAAACTTTGCGTCGCCATAAACAAAACTATTGGCTTTAACTTCTCTAACTTCTTTAACTCCTCTAACTCCTCAGAAAAAACTACTTGCTGTTCTTCTTATAATATTTAATCATTTTCGGAATCACTTCCTCCACCGTTCCGTTGATCACGTAGTCGGCGATGGAATTGATAGGCGCATTCGGATCACTGTTAACGGAAATGATGATGCCTGCATCCTGCATACCGGCAATATGCTGGATCTGTCCTGAGATACCGCAGGCAATATACAGTTTCGGATGAACAGTCACGCCGGTCTGCCCGATCTGGCGGTCGTGATCGCAGAAACCGGCATCAACGGCCGCACGGCTTCCTCCCACTTCGGCATGAAGCTCTTTCGCCAGTTCAAACAACATGTCGAAACCTTCCTTGCTGCCCATTCCGTAACCTCCGGCAACAACGATCGGAGCACCCTTCAAGTTGTGTTTCGCCTTTTCCACATGGCGGTCGATAACCTTCACCACATAGTCTGTTTCGGGAACGAACTTAGCCACATCATGACGGATCACCTCACCCTGATAATTTTCATCAAGAATTTCTTTCTTCATCACGCCTTCACGAACGGTCGCCATTTGCGGACGGTGTTCCGGATTGACGATTGTAGCCACAATGTTTCCGCCGAAAGCCGGACGGATCTGATACAGCAGATTCTTGTAAGTAACGCCATTCTTCTTGTCTTCATGGTCACCGATTTCCAGCTGCGTGCAGTCGGCGGTCAGACCGCTGGTCAATGCCGAAGAAACGCGCGGTCCCAGATCACGGCCGATAACGGTAGCTCCCATCAGGCAGATCTGCGGCTTCTCCTGCTTGAACAGGTTGACAAGAATGGAAGTATGAGGCAAAGACGTATAAGGAAACAAGCCCGGAGCGTCGAACACATGCACACGGTCGACACCGAAAGGCAACACCTGCTTTTCTACATCTGCCAGGCCACAGCCTGCACAGATAGCTTCAAGCTGGCAACCCAGTTCTGTGGCCAGCTTACGGCCTTTGGTCAAAAGTTCAAGACTGACATCGGCAACATGATTGCCTTCCATCTCACAATATACAAATACGTTGTTCATAATTATCCGATAGTATGGTTAGCCAACAGTTCAACAATCAAGTTCTCCACATCTGCATCGCTTCCGCTCAAGCTCTTGCTTTCTTTAGCCTGAAACACGATATTCTCAATCTTCTTCACCTTTGTAGGCGAGCCGGACAAGCCGCACTGAGCGACATCCCCATTTACGTCTGCCACACTCCATTCGGTGATGTTCAGATACGGACGCGATTCATACAGGCCTGCATATGCCAGTTCCTTGCCTTCTTTTGCCAGTGCAGCCTTTTCCTGTCCGCCCATAGCACGCTTGTACTTCATCACTAGCTTCGCATTGCGCGGACGGCACGGAGCCGCGCTTCCGTTCACGGTCAGCACAACAGGCAGCGGAGCCTCCACCGTTTCCACACCTCCGTCGATGTGACGTTTCACGCGGATACGTTCTCCGTTCACCTCTTCAATTTCTTCCACATAAGTCACTTGCGGCAGCCCCAGCTTCTCAGCCACCTGAGGGCCTACCTGCGCCGTATCGCCGTCGATAGCCTGACGTCCGCCGATAATGATGTCATACGCGCCGATTTTGCGGATTGCCGTAGCCAAAGCGTACGAAGTGGCCAGCGTATCCGCGCCGGCAAATGCGCGGTCGGTCAACAAATACCCATTGTCAGCTCCCCTATACAAACCTTCGCGAATGATTTCTGCGGCACGGCCGGGTCCCATGGTCAGCATGGTAACAGTTGATCCCGGATGAGTGTCTTTCAGTCTGAGCGCCTGTTCAAGAGCGTTCAAGTCTTCCGGATTGAATATCGCCGGAAGTGCCGCACGGTTGATTGTGCCGTCAGCGTTCATGGCATCTTTCCCCACGCAACGAGTGTCGGGAACCTGTTTTGCCAATACTACAATTTTCAAGCTCATTTTCTATTAAGTTTTTTGGTATTAGTGATTCTTTTATCGGCAAAAATAATGAAAGCAATCAGACTATCAAAGTTATGTGTGCAAAAAGTGCATTTACAAAGTTTGCAATTTGCATGAACGACGAATATTCACTTTTTTATGCTATATTTGTGGCAACAAGAAATAAAACACATCACTCTATGGACAATTTGAATCAAGGAATAGCTGCATTCCTTTACAATTTAGGAATCGAAAAGAGCAACCTCAACTGGGGAACACGCATCACCATCCTGGCAGGAGTCCTTCTTCTGGCCTACATCATCACGAAGATTTTCCATTACCTGATCATCCCTGCCATCCATAAGATTACGGCAAAGACCAAAGCTACATGGGACGACTACCTCTTCAACGGGCCGATGCTGTCGGCCATTTGCCGGCTGATTCCTCCCATCATCATCTATATCCTGCTTCCGTTTGTCTTTGAAGACATGCCCAACATACTGGACATCAGCCGGAAAATCTGCCTGATTTATCTGATTATCGTCACATTGCGGCTGATCAACGCATTTCTCAATTCGCTCTACGAAATCTCCAACGAAAACGAAACGCTGCGCAACCGTCCGCTGAAGGGCATCTACCAAATGATCAAGCTCGTGGCGATAGGCATCGGAATCATTCTCATCATCAGCATCCTGATGAACCAGAACGCAGCCGCCATTCTTGCCGGACTGGGTGCTTCGGCCGCCGTGCTGATGCTGATATTCAAAGACAGCATCCTTGGCCTTGTAGCCGGAGTGCAGCTCTCTGCCAACGACATGCTCCGCCCGGGCGACTGGATCACGATGGACAAGTACGGTGCCAACGGATACGTGATCGAGGTGTCGCTCACAACCGTCAAGGTGCAGAACTTCGACAAGACCATCACCACCATCCCGCCTTATGCGCTGGTAAGCGATTCGTTCCAGAACTGGCGCGGAATGTGGCAGAGCGGAAGCCGGCGAATCAAGCGGTCGCTCTTCTTCGACATGAACACCATACGTTTCTGTACGGAAGAAGAAACGAAGCTGTTTTACAAGAAAGGATGGCTGAAAAAGAGTGAAGCCGAAGAAGGACAGGCGGTCAACCTGCTGGCATTCCGCAACTTCGTGATGCAGTATCTGGGAGGCCATCCCAAAATCAACCATGAATTCCTGCAGATGGTACGCCAGATGGAACCGACCACCGAAGGGCTTCCGATTGAAATCTACTGTTTCGCCACCTCCACAGAATGGCCCGTATACGAAAGCATCCAGGCAGAAATATTTGATTACCTGATAGCAAGCATTCCCCAGTTCGGGCTGAAGCTCTTCCAGCGTCCGTCGGGGGTTGACATCATTGAAAGCCAAACTGAAAAGAAACGATAAATATGGAAAAAGGACTGACTTACACAAGCAAAACAACCGTAGACGCTTCTAACACCGCACGCGCGATGGGATCGGGCGACATGGAAGTATTCGCAACCCCGGCACTGGTGGCACTCATGGAAAATGCGGCCATGAATGCCGTGAAAGAACATCTTTCCGAAGGTTCTTCCACGGTAGGCGCCATGATACAGACTACTCACCTCAAGCCCTCAGCCACAGGAGAAGAAATAACCGCCACGGCCACGCTCGAGGAGGTTGACGGGCGGAAGCTTACATTCAGCATCACCGCCCACGACTCGAAAGGAACCGTGGGCGAAGCTACCCATATCCGCTACATTGTTGACCGCCAGCGGTTTTTAAGCAAGCTTTAAACCACCATCGCAATCAGCTGGATAAACAGAATCAGAAAGACCATCGCTATCGGATAAACCGTAGCGTATGCCACGCCGGGAATGTTGCTGTCGGTCATCGAATCGGCGGCGGCAAGTCCGGGTGTGCTGGTCATGCCTCCCGTGATGGTACCCAGCAGGTCAAGCATACTGATTCTGAACACAAAACGGCCTACCAGCGCCGCCAGCAGCATAGGCACCACCGTTACCACCGCACCCAGGCCGAACAGCAGAAATCCGCTCTCCTGAAACGTGGCTACCAGCGTCTTTCCGGCCGAGGTTCCCACTTCGGCAAGAAAAAGCAGCAGACCGAGCTGGCGGAGCAGCTGGTTGGAAGAAGCCGACATCGACCACAGAATCGGGCCGGTCTTCCCTATCGCGCTCAAAAACAGCGCCATCATCAGAACTCCTCCCGTAAGTCCCGGAGAGAATGAAAAACCTGAACCGAACGAAATGTTCAGCCTGCCGAACAGCACGCCCAACACGATACCCATCGCTATCGGGAAAAAGTCTGTATCGGAAAGCCTCTTCGCGTCATTGCCGAACAGGCGCGCCGCAGCCCGGATGCCTTTCTGTTCGCCCACCACCGTCAGCTTGTCGCCAAACTTCAGCGACAGCTCGGGAGAGGGAGCGATGTCGATTCCGCTCCGGCGGATGGAAGTCACCGTACATCCAAAGTTCTTCTGCAGGTTCAGTTCGCCCAACTGCTTGTTTATCACCTCTTTCCGCGTAAGGAGAAGCGATTCGATCCCCTGATTCTGCTCCAGCGGCAGTTCACCCTCTTCCCTGACTCCAAGCAGGGATTCCAGGTTGTTCAGGGCCTCTTCGCTTCCCACGGCCTGCACGCTATCCCCTTCTTCGAGCACCGTGTGCGCAGAAGGCATCAGCACTTCTCCGTTCTTCTTCAAACGCGACACCACGGCACCCGTGACCGCACGGATATTCAGTTGCGCAAGCGTACGCCCCGCAACCGACGGGTTGGTAACCTTGAAAAGCTTTGTCGCCAATTCCGGAAACTGGCTCCGGCGTTCTCTTTCAAGCCGGTGCGCCTCTTCCTTCAGATCTACGCCAAACAGCTTGGGAAGGAGCTTGACAAACAGAATGACACCGATCACGCCAAACGGATAAGCAATACCGTAGGCTATGGAGGCCAAAGGCGAATGCGTGCTGTCGATAGCGACGGCAAGTCCCGGCGTACTGGTCAACGCTCCCGCAATCAGTCCTACAATGCTCGGCCCGTCCACATCAAACAGAAACTTCGCCCCAAGCCCCGTCAGACAGGCAGAGGCTACAATCAGCAACGTAATCAGAATCAATGTTTTCCCCTTGCTCTTGAACGAATGGAAGAATCCGGGTCCCGCCTGTATGCCGATGGTAAAGATAAACAGCACCAGTCCGAAATTTCCCAGCTCCTTAGGGATAGTCACCCCCCAATGCCCGAATGCCAACGCAATGAAAATCACGGCAGAAACATCGAGCGACAAGCCTTTGATTTTGATTCTCCCCAGCACAAAACCGAGCGCAACGATTAAAAATACCGAAAAATAAGAGTTTTGAAGCAAATCTGTCAGCATAAAAATTATCTTTAAACAAATACAAACAGCGCAAATATAACCATTCACCCCTTATTCAAACAAATTCCGCCACCTGATTGTTCGCCTTACACGCTGACAAAATGACATTTCAGACCTTTGAGAATCCGCCATTCCAGCCCTCATCCGGACGCACTTCCGTAAAAACGGATTCTCACGCGCCGCTCTCCGCTCACATTGTCTGCAAAAAGGCCGGACTGCATCCAATTTGTTTCCATATCAACGGATTTGCATCCTTTTGCGCAGGGAAACGCCTTTACACCAGGCACGGCAACAATCCGGAGAAAGAAAGAATGCCGGACAATCCGGACAAAAACAAGGCCCGAAATCCTGATCCGGAAAGAATGACGAAACATTTTAAGCGGAATGAGCGGTCATCTTGCCGGGAATGACGGGTCATTTCATTCAAAATTGCCCGTCTTTTTTCAACTTTTTCCAACGAATTTTCATCTCTTTTCCTCCCTCATCTCCCTTTTAAACGCTTTCCAGCCGGGCAGATGAGCTGAACCGTCAAAGAAAACGCCTCCGGATGCGCGGATTTCCATCTGTCCGCAATCAGACAAAAAGCCATTTTCCTCGCATTTTGAAAGGCTGAGCGCAAATTACGCGACAGAAAGACAAAAATCTGATCCGCAACAGACAAGGCTCTTGGGCACCTCACGCCCAAAAGCCGGAAAGCCGCTTACTCCAGCGTGCCGATGTATTCATACAGCCGGCGGTAGAACGGATGCCGGGTAAGCGTGGAAGCGTCCCCCAAAATAATCAGTTTCATACGGGCTCGTGTAATCGCCACGTTCACCCGGCGAAGGTCATTGAGAAATCCGATCTGGCCCTCCTCGTTGGCACGTACCAGGCTGATGATGATCACGTCACGCTCCTGCCCCTGAAACCCGTCGACGGTATTCACCGTAATCAGCGGGCGGTAAGGCTTGAAGAAACAGTCTTTCTTCAGCAGCTGGCGCAGATACTGCACCTGCGCCTTGTAGGGAGATATCAGCCCTACGTCGATCCGCTCTTCCAGGAAACGCCCGCGGCCTATCTTGGAAATGTATCCTTTCAGCTGGGCTACCGACAGTTCCGCTTCGGCCTTGTTGATGCGTCCGTAGCTCTCGCCCACAAACTCTTCGTTGCAATCCATTCCTTCGGTGTTCACCCACTCGATAGGCGTGTCAAAATCAAGAATGCTGCGGTATCTGACATCCGGAGCCGACTGGAGCATGCCTCCGTAAAACCATTCGGAAGAAAAGCGCATGATGGCGTCATTCATCCGATACTGCACTTTCAGCAGTGAAACCACTTCCGGCTTGTTCTTCACCACAACCTGCATCAGCGTATCGCCCAAGCCCTGCCGCAAGGCCTCCATGCACTTCACGGTAGGCGGAAGCTGGCAATGGTCGCCGGCCAATATCACCCGGTCGGCCTTGCCGATGGCTATCCAGCAGGCAGGCTCGAGAGCCTGGGCAGCCTCGTCAATGAACACGGTGCCGTATTTCTGCCCCACAAGCACCCGGTTCGCGCTTCCGGCCAGCGTGCAGGCAATGACCCGCGCCTCGCTGAATAGCGATTCGTTGATACGGATTTCCAGATCCGTGGCCCGGTCTTTCAGCGAATTGATCTTGGTGCGCACCGATTCCCGGTCGGAAGCCTTCCGCAAACGCCCGTAAAGTTCCCTGACGGCTTTGCGGATGCTCCAAAGCTGGGGGTAGTCGGGATGCGACTCGAAACGCCGCTCATAGGTGAACGAAAGCATCTTGTCGTTCACACGGCTGGGATTTCCGATACGGAGCACGCTCACTCCCCGGTCGACCAGCTTCTCGCTGATCCAGTCGACGGCCATATTGCTCTGCGCGCACACCAGCACCTGATTTTCCCGGTGCAGGGTTTCGTAAACAGCTTCTACCATCGTCGTGGTCTTTCCCGTTCCGGGAGGGCCATGCACGATGGCCACATCCTTGGCGTGAAGCACTTTGTTCACCGCCTCTTCCTGCGTGCGGTTGAGCCACGGAAAACGGACCGGCTGGAAAGAAAAGGAAGAAGCAGGCCGCTGGCCGTGGAAAATATCTCTCAGTTCAGCCAGACGGTTGTTTTTTGCAGCAATCACCCGCTTCAGGGCCTCGAACATCAGCCTGTAGCTGGTTTCGTCAAAATACAGCTGCACCCCCAGCACTTCCTTGCCCTGAACCGCCAGCAGGGCATCGGCATTGGGAAGTGCCACAACCATGCGGTCTTCATCGACATAGCTCACCGTGGCCACGAAGTTCAGGTAAGTGATCTTTCCGCTGAAGTCCTGCGTGAAGAAACACACCGGCTTCCCGTATTCAAACACATGCTCTATATCCTTGTCCTCCCTTCTCTCCACCTCAACCACAAGCTGGTTCAAAGCGTTGTAATAGCTCCGCCCGACGTTGAGCGGATACCAGCACATCCCGCGTTTGATCTTGCGTCCGATGCCCATCACTTCGGTCTGCTGCCTGAACTGCTCTTTTTCGTATTCGTATTCCATTTTCAGCAGTTCGTACTGGCGCTGAAGGTATAATACAGGAGATTCTGCCATACGCGTCCTGTTATCTGTTTTCATTCCGTTCCGCCAGCATCTGCGCACGCGACTTGCTCTGGGTCACCACATAAACGCCGGTAAATATCAGCACGGCGGCTATACCTTTCACCCATCCGAAACTTGCCATGCCTGCAAGCACCGCAACGCTGCTGCCCACCACCGGCTGCATATAATTGTACATGCTCACCACCGTAGGCCGTAGCGTCTTCTGCCCCACAAGCATCAGAATATACGCCACATAGGTACCGAACAGCACCACATAGCCAACTTCCAGCCACACTTCCATCGGGAACGAAGCCCAGTCTGTGGAAGAAAAGTCATTGTACGAAAACGGGATGAAGCAGATGGCGGCATACGTGAACATCCATTTCATCAGGGTAATCACATTGTAGCGGGCTATCAGTTTCTTGAAAATCGTCAGGTAGCAGGCGAAGCTCACCTGAGCCATCACACAAAGCGCATCGCCCAGAATGCCCCCTTCTTTCTCTCCTCCTCCCTGATTGCTCATGATCAGCACCAGCGCTCCCACCGAGCCAAGAAAGATGCCCGTAACCTTTTTCGGAGTGACCGGCTCTTTCAGAAACAGGGCGGCCAGAATCATGGTCACAATAGGCATGGTAGTGGTCACAATGGAAGCGTCGACCGGCGACGTAAGCGAAAGCCCGAAAGTGAAGCATCCCTGATTGCATACGATGCCCAGCAGGGAAGCGAAAAAAAGCATCAGCAGGTCGTGATGGTTCACTTTCTCCTGCTTCACAAACAACGAGGTAATCCAGAAACAGCAGGCTGCCCCGATCATGCGCATGTTCGCCAGACTAAGTCCCGAAACGCCCGCCTCCATCGCCGCTTTTCCCACCGGCGACATCAGTCCCCACATACTGGCCGCTCCCAGCAAAGCCAGATGTGCCTTTATGTCCTTTGCATTCATAATACATTCCTATTTTTCCGCAAAGTTAGCATGATTCTGAAAAAAGAACGATACGGATTGATTTATTCCGCAAAATTTTCTACATTTGTTAGAAACAATCTTCAATTTGTTACAGCCATGAAAAAAAAGGCAGACTATATCAAACGCATCGAGATAAAGGGCCTGTGGGGACGCAAGAACATATCGTGGGAACTGCGCCCTGACGTAAACATCTTGAGCGGGGTAAACGGAATAGGAAAGAGTACCATATTGAACAATTCGGTGACCAGCCTGACCATGCTGGAAGGAGGCGCGCTGAAAAACGGCGTGCAGCCGGGAGTTTCTTTCGTGTTTTCTCCGGAAGACGCCACTTACATTCATTTCGATGTCATCAGAAGCTTCGACCGCCCGCTGCTCAACTCGGAACTTCTCGGAAAAATCGGAAACCAGAAAGTGAAAACAGAGCTTGACTGGCAGCTTTACCAGCTCCAACGCCGCTACCTCGACTATCAGGTGAACATCGGAAACCGCATCATCGAACTGCTCACCGGAGGAAAGCCCGAAGACGCTTCCGAAGTGTCACGGCCCAAAACCAGTTTTCAGAATCTGATTGACGACCTGTTCAGCGAAACCGGAAAAAAGATTATCCGCAAGAGCAACGAAATCCTGTTTGAGCAGGACGGGGACACGCTTACCCCCTACCAGCTCTCGTCAGGCGAAAAACAGATGCTTGTCATTCTGCTCACCGTGCTGGTACAGGACAACCAGTCGTATGCGCTCTTCATGGACGAACCGGAAATCTCGCTCCACGTCGAATGGCAGCAGCGCCTCATCTCCCTCATCCGGAGCCTGAATCCGCACGTGCAGATCATCCTCACCACGCACTCTCCGGCTCTCATCATGAACGGATGGATTGATGCGGTAACGGAAGTCAGCGACATAACCACTCACTAAAACTTTAGGATTATGGGAAAAAGACTCACCGAAAACCTTTCTTCCCTGTACGTTGGCGCGGCAAACAAACTGAAACCGAAACATGCAAGAAGAAAGATAGTTGCCTATGTGGAAAGCTACGATGACATTTCGTTCTGGCGGACATTGCTTTCGGAGTATGAAAACGACAGCCGCTATTTTGAGGTGATGCTCCCCTCGCGGACATCACTGGCCAAAGGCAAGAAAACGGTATTGATGAACCAGCTCGGAAACCAGCTCGGCGAGAACATGATCGCCTGCGTAGACAGTGACTATGACTATCTGCTGCAAGGATGCACCAACACCTCGCGCTATATGCTGAAATGTCCTTATGTCATGCAGACGTATGCGTATGCAATCGAAAACTACCATTGCTATGCAGAAGGACTGCATGACGTATGCGTCATGGCTACGCTGAACGACCATAAGCTGGTCGACTTTCCGGAGTTCATGAAGCAGTATTCACAAATCGCCTATCCGCTTTTCATCTGGTCTATCTGGTTCTACCGCCACCATATTCTCTCTGAATTTTCGCTGATGGACTTCTGCTCGTATGTAAAGCTGGACCATGTAAACACATACCACCCGGAATGGTCGCTGGAGGCTATGGAAAGGAAGGTGAAGCGCAAACTGCGCGACCTGGAACACAAGCACAGGAATGCCATTCCGGAAATAGAGTCCATGAAAACCGAACTGAAAGAGCTGGGAGTGCATCCGAATAACACATACATGTTCATACAGGGACACCACATCATGGACAATGTAGTGATGCGGCTGCTCATCCCTGTCTGCACCATCTTGCGCAGAGAAAGGGAGCAGCAAATCCACAGCCTCGCCCTGCACAGCATGCAGCTGCAGAATGAACTCACCAACTACGAACGCTGCCAGGTCAATGTAGAACAAGTGATTCACCGCAACACAAACTATACAAGTTCGCCGCTCTATCAGATGATCAGAAAAGACATCGAGAAGTTTCTGAAAATCATCAAATAGGACAGACACACAGAAGCCAAGCAACCGCAGCCTGAAAACAGACATAAACGCAAAGGCACAAAACAGGAATTTCATCTGACCGGAAGCCAGCGCCTTGTGCCTGCCCTTTTGCGCTTTTCGCTCCGCTCCGGACTGCAGAGAGGCTTGCAAACCATGCGCCCGCTTTTCTGAAAACTCCCCTGCGGCATAGGGAACTCCCTATGAACAAATAGGGGAAATCATCTTGCAAGGAGATTTTTCTCTGCATACTTTTGTATCAGAAACCAAACAGATGAAGCCATGAAAGCAAGAACCTTAATGTTTACTGTCCTGGCGGCCTGCCTGAGCATTCTGCCGGCATCCGCAAGCGTATTCGGCGACATACGCGTAAATGCCCGCTTTCTTACCGACCGTATGGCGTTCGAACTGCACCTGAGTACAGACCAATACAACGACCTGTATGAGATCAACTATGATTTCTTCACCGGAATCAATCCGTACATCGCACGGATAGCAGCAGCCGATGCAACAGCCATCGACCTCTATTACCGCTACCTTGACATACGCAACGACGACCTGCGCTGGGTCCTTTCAAATGCGGAATATGCACGTTTCATCGCGCTCGACTATTTTTTCCACCCGGTCTACACCTTGAACAACGTATGTTACCTGCGTATATATAAGGTATACCCGAACCGGAATCATTTTTATTACAGACCTCCCAGGCATTATCTGACCTACCGGGGCGGACACTGCCGTTCGCATTTCGGCGGAAGAAGTTATTACCAGCACATTTACCCTGTGCGCTATCACCATCCCGTATATGCACATGCAAGGCCTGCACGTCCCCATGCCCCGCACCGTGACTTCGGAAGGCCGGGAATAAGGCCGGGAAGACCTGCTCCGGGAAGGCCGCACACGCCTCCGCAGAAAAATCCGGGATTCCATTTTACTCCGTCCAACCGACATCCGGGAAATCAGACCGACCGCCCCGGTACGGCAAGACCCCAGAAGCCGCACGCAAACAGGCCGGAAGCCAAACCGGGCAGACCGAACGTTTCACGCCCCGACAGGCCGGACACTCAAAGAAAACCGAGAACAGACAACCGGCATAGCGGCAAGCGGCAGAACCGGTCGGCACAACAGGCACGCCGGAACGAAGCGAAAAGACTATAAAGTGCGCGGGCAGAAATACCAAACGCAAAGTCACAGGATTCTGAAGTTCATGCAGCCAGACTTCAACATGCAATCTCTGTGACTTTGCGTTTCAGCGTTTCAACTTGTCCAAATGCAGATTTCAGGCCAAACGGATGCCGCCGTCTTCAAGCACAATCAGGCGTTTCTTATAGAGTTCGCCTACGGCTTTCTTGAATGTTTTCTTGCTTACGCCAAAAGTATCATAAATCGTTTCGGCGTCCGTTTTGTCATTGATTGAAGTACGTCCGCCCTTATCCTTGATAAACTGCAGAAGCACTTCCGCAAAATCATCAACCTTGCGGAAACCCGCCTGCTGCAATTCCAGATCAATCTTGCCGTCAGGGCGTACCTGCTTCACAAACGCAGGAAGCTTCATGCCTGTTGCCAGCTGCTGGAAAATCTCATTATGGTACAGCATGCCTCCAAACTTATTGTCCACAATCACCTTATAGCCCAAATCAGTGCGCTGCCATACCATCACTTCCACCTCGTCGCCCGGCAAGTAGTCTGCCCGTTCGCGCGAGAGATAACGCTCCACCCTTGCAGAGCCCATGATACGGTAACTCTCCTCATCAAGATCCACATACACCACATAGCGGCGTCCTTTCTGCATCTTGACTTTTTGCTCGCGGAAAGGCACGAACAGATCTTTCATCAGTCCCCAGTCGAGAAAGGCGCCATACTCATTCACCCACGCCACCTCCAGGCATGCGAAATCGCCTACCTGCGCATAGGGCTGCTGCGTAGTAGCCACCAGCCGCTCTTCCATATCAAGGTAAATAAACACGTTCAATATGTCGCCGGGAGCACTTCCTTCAGGCACATACTTCAACGGAAGCAGAATCTCTCCGTCTTCATCTCCGTCAAGATATACACCAAAATCCACTTCCTTAACTATCTCCAACTGATTGTATCGTCCTAATTTTATATGACTCATAATTCTTCTTTTTTAATTTTTCCGTCAATGATATGTATTGTTCTGTCTGTCTTTGAAGCCAGCCCTTCGTCATGGGTCACGATAACAAAAGTCTGCCCCAGCCGGTCACGCAAATCAAAGAACAGACGATGCAGTTCTTCCTTGTTCTGCGTGTCGAGGCTTCCCGAAGGCTCATCCGCCAACACCGCCGAAGGACGGTTCACCAAAGCGCGTGCAACCGCAACGCGCTGCTTCTCTCCCCCCGACAATTCGGCCGGCTTGTGCGAAGCACGATCCTGCAGGCCCATCAGCTCCAGCATTTCCATAGCCTTCCGGCGAGCGTTCCCTGCCGACTCCCCTCGTATCAGAGCAGGTATCGCAACGTTCTCAAGCGCTGTAAACTCAGGCAAAAGCTGGTGAAACTGAAACACAAAACCGATTTCCTTGTTCCGGAACGCTGAAAGAGCTTTCTCATTCAGACGGTTCACCTCGGTTCCGTTCAGCACGACACGCCCCGAATCAGGTCTGTCAAGGGTTCCCATGATTTGCAGAAGCGTTGTTTTTCCGGCTCCGCTGGGTCCGACAATGCTCACAATCTCTCCTTTGGCGATTGTCAGATCGATTCCTTTCAGTACCTGCAAGGAACCGAAACTTTTTGTTATACCTTCCAGTTCTATCATCATTTAATCTGTCTTTATTCTTGATAACTTCATGCCAGCTACAATTTTCCAATCACATATTCGGCCAAATAACATCCGAATACAGCCGGCATATAGCTTATAGTGCCTACGGTAGATTTCTTGTTGGCCTCTCCTTCTACCAGCACCACAGCTTCCGGGTCGGCCTGCTCCGTACTGAAGACAACCGGAAGCTTCCGCTTCATTCCCATCTTCTGCAGACGCTTTCTCACCGCCTTGCTCAATCCGCAGTGGTATGTATCCCACAGATCAGCGAACCGGACCTGAGTAATGTCTTTTTTAGCTCCCGCTCCCATGCTGCTGACGATCTTCATCCTGCGCTTCAACGCATGATAAATCAGAAAACATTTGGGAGCTACAGTATCTATCGCATCTACGATGAAATCAAACGCTGCACTGTCCAGCAGTTCGGGTATCGCCTCATCTTTCAGATAAACCGGCATCACATGCAACTCCAGTTCCGGATTGATATCCCTGAAACGCCCGGCCAGCACATCAACCTTGAAACGGCCCAAAGCCGAACGGAGAGCCGGAAGCTGGCGGTTCATGTTGCTCGGCTGCACCGTATCGGCATCCACAATCGTCATCTTTCCCACTCCGGCACGGCAAAGCATTTCGGCGGCATAAGCGCCTACGCCTCCCACACCGACCACCAGCACATGCGCCTTGCGCAGCCTCTCCATCTTTTCCTCACCCAGCAGCAGTTCGGTGCGCTGCTGCCATTCATCTCTCATTTCACTCATGAATCTTTCTTAAACCATTTATAGAACCAGTTTCCCACCTTATCATAATATTGCGTTTCGGCCCAGCCGCGCGGGTCGGCAAACGACAAAGCCTCATTGGGGTCACCCTTCTGATCCGGATAAAGCAGCATGATGCTGCAATTGTTGAAATACCTGGACACCTGCATGGGCAGACGCTCGAACGCCGAATCATAAGAGATCGATCCCCGGCGTGCGCTGACAATCACCAGCAAATGGTCGAAGTTCACCTGTCCGGTAATAATCAGCAGGTCATCCCAGTCTTCCAGTTCCTGATATTCTGTCAGCACATCCTTGTGCTTCTTCTGTATATACCCTTTCAGGTAGCCCAACGTCTGCGGATGAGCGAAAAAGTGCAAACGGCATCCCAACTGGGAACTCATGCGGCAGAGATGGGTGATCCATTTGACAAAGCCATGCTCAAACTCCGACTTGGGAGGCACTGCAACGATGATGCGGCGCAAGGTATTGACCGGCATCAGAAAGCGCGCGATCATCACCTGACGGTAAGTATTCTTGAGCAAGTCCTCCGTGAGGTTTCCAAAGAAAGAGTCGACGATGCTCGCCTTGTGATGCAGTCCGATGATAATGCTTGTGGCATCCACTTCCTTGGCCGTATGCAGAATGCCCGTCGCAATATTCAGGTCGAAACGGCTCAGCGCCCTCAGCGAAATATTGGCCGATGCAGCTATCTGTCCCGCACGCTCCAGGCTTCTTTTTCCTTTCATTTCCAGACGCACGGAATCGTTGTTGTCGTTAATCACATTCAACGCCACAAGGTTGCCGTCCATTTTTTCGTTACGGACCACCAGCGCCAACTGCATCAGGCTTTCCAGCGTGTCAGGGTTCGCAACCGGGATCAGGATGCATTCCTTGTCGTTTTCTTTATCCTCGTCCACCTCCACGTCATCCATCACAATCCGCTTGGCAGCATGTTCCGTCATGAACGAACTTACTACGCAAGTGACCAGAATCAGCAGAATGGTTCCGTTCAGCACATCTTCGTTCAACAGACGCTCTCCGCCGGGAAGAACGATATTATATCCCACCAGTACAGCCGCCAGCGTAGCCGCAGCCTGTGCATTGCTCAGCCCGAACATCAGTTCGCGCTCCACCGCCCGCATCCGATAGATCTTCTGTGTGAGCCATGAAGCGATCCACTTGCCTGTCAAAGCCACAACAATCATCACCGAAGCCACCTTGATAGAATCGAAATGCCCGAACAGAATGTTTACATTGATAAGCATTCCGACACCTATCAGAAAATAAGGAATGAACAAGGCGTTCCCCACAAACTCCAGATGGCTCATCAGCGGAGAAACATGAGGGATAAGCCGGTTCAGAACCAGTCCTACAAGAAAAGCGCCCAAAATGCCTTCCATCCCGATAAGCTCCATCAGAGCAGCGCCCAGAAACATCATCGCCATCACGAAGATGTACTGCACCACCTGATCGCTGTACCGCCGGAAAAACCAACGCCCGATACGCGGAAAGGTCAGCATGATCAACACGCTCAGCACCACGACTTTCAGCACAAGCCACACAAGAAACATGTCAGAGGTTTCTCCCTTATACATGCCCGCAATGACCGCAAGCACAAGCAATGTCAGCGTGTCGGTTACCGCCGTACCCCCCACCGCAATGCTCACCGCCCGCTGCCGGTTGATTCCATAACGGATTACAATCGGATAAGCGATCAGCGTGTGCGACGCATACATGCTGGCAAGCAGCACGGAAGTTACAAGCGCATAATCAAGCAGATAAAGATTGGTCCAGATGCCTATTCCCAGCGGAATGACAAAAGCCAGGATTCCAAGCACCGTGGCCTTCACGCGGATGCTCTTGAAGTCCTCCATGTTCATCTCCAGCCCGGCCAGAAACATGATGTAATAAAGCCCCACCTTTCCGAAAAGCTCGAAACTGCTGTCGCGCGCAAGGATATTGAAGCCATGCTCGCCAACGACAATACCTGCCAGTATCATCCCGATAATGTGCGGAATGCGCAGTCTTTCAAGCAGAATCGGCGCGAAAAGTATGATTACCAATACCAAAAAGAAGATCCATGTCGGGTCAGTGACAGGCAAGCTTATATCGAAACGAACCAAATCGAGCAATTCTTTCATAAAAAGGGAAGACTTTAAATCTATTTGGGTACAAAAATACGAAAAAAGTTCCGCATTTTCACTTCTGTATCCCAAAATGTTGTAATTTTGCGAATTGATTGAAAGCTCTGATATTTTGCCACACTTTCCGTCATATACGATGCAATAAGGAACTAATTTAACAGATATACGAAGATGAAAGTAGCAATTGTAGGTGCGAGCGGTGCCGTAGGACAAGAGTTTCTGCGGGTGCTCGATGAAAGAAATTTTCCGATCGACGAACTGCTGTTATTCGGCTCATCACGCAGTGCCGGACGCAAATACACATTCCGGGGAAAAGAAATCGAAGTCAAACTTCTGCAGCACAACGATGACTTCAAAGGGGTAGACATCGCTTTCGCTTCGGCGGGAGCAGGCACATCGAAAGAATTTGCCGGAACAATCACCAAATACGGCGCAGTGATGATAGACAACTCCAGCGCATTCCGCATGGAAGAAGACATTCCGCTGGTCGTTCCGGAAGTGAATGCGGAGGATGCGCTGAATCGTCCGCGCAACATCATCGCCAACCCGAACTGCACGACCATCCAGATGGTTGTAGCACTGAAAGCCATCGAGAACCTGACACACATCAAACGGGTGCATGTGTCAACCTATCAGGCAGCCAGCGGCGCGGGAGCGGCAGCTATGGACGAACTGTATGAACAATACCGCCAGGTGCTGGCCGGAGAACCGGTAAAGGTGGAAAAGTTCGCATACCAGCTTGCATTCAACCTGATCCCTCAGATCGACGTGTTCACGGACAACGGATATACAAAGGAAGAAATGAAAATGTATAACGAAACGCGCAAGATCATGCACTCCGACGTGAAGGTAAGCGCAACCTGCGTACGCGTGCCGGCCCTGCGCTCGCACTCTGAAAGCATCTGGATTGAAACGGAACGGCCGGTTTCGGTAGAGGAGGCAAGAGAGGCTTTCGCACACGGAGAAGGACTGGTGCTGATGGACAATCCCGAAAAGAAGGAATACCCCATGCCGCTGTTCCTCGCAGGCAAGGATCCCGTATATGTGGGACGCATCAGAAAGGACCTGGCCGACGAGAACGGACTCACTTTCTGGATCGTTGGCGACCAGATCAAGAAGGGGGCTGCACTCAATGCCGTACAGATTGCCGAATACCTGATCAAGGTGAAAAATATCGGATAAAGCAGACGGAAACGGACAGGTTGCCTGCCAGCCGACGGACTTCAAAAGCACGGCAGAGGGTACGCTTGTTTTATATGCCTTGAATTATTCTTTATCTCCAGGCTGGAGATATGTGTCTTCACATTAAAGATATGTATCTCCAGTCTGGAGATTTGCATCTCTAGTCTGGAGATATAGATTTTGCCCCAGAAAGCGTTTTTTCCGAACGCCGTTCCTGCCGGTTCATAACGCCCGGGAAAAAGTCACTCCGGGAAGCTTACTTCGTTGATCACCTTGCCGTCCTTCAAGCGGATCCATGTGCGGAAGCCGCGTTCGCCTTCCGTAAGTTCAATGATACGGGCACCGTTTCCTCCCGGTATGTCATGGTACACTGTCTTTCCTCCGGTAAAGCGGCCGTAGCAGAGAAGCATCCCGTACCAGTTCACCACATAGTCATTCACATGGTCATGGCCTACAAAGGTAGCCATCACGTCACCGGCTTCCAGCATGGCTGCAAACAGCCCCGTATTGAGAGCCGGCGCACATGCCTTTTCCTTGCGCGTGCCTATCAGCAAAGCCTTTTCATCCTGAGCTGCCTGGTTGTATTCGGGAAGAGGTATATGGAAAAATGCCAGAGCAGGCAGCGGCTTCCCTCCGTTCCTGTCCGTATACCCTGCGCTCTCTCTGCGGAACCATTCCACCTGCTCGGGCTTGATCCAGTCATATCCCTTCACATCCTTCCGCCCGGAATACGAATGACTGTCAAGTACATACATCACTGCGGCATCTTTCGCCCCGTCAGAAGAGCGGACCGGAAGGATATAGTTTGTCACTCCCGGAAGGCCTTCCACCGTACCGGTCAGGTTATTCGGCTTCGCCTGGATGTAGTCGCTCAACTGCTCTCGGGTCATGCCCTGCTCGTCATCATGGTTGCCCCATGTTACGGCAAAGGGTATATTCCGCGAAACGACAGGCTCAAGTGCCTTGTCAAGCCCTTCGGTTGCGGGACGTCCATAAATCAAGTCGCCCGTATAGATGACAAAATCGGGTTTTTCTGCCTCCAGCACTTCATTCATGCGCACGGACGCCTCCTCGCTTGCCGGATTGCCGGCCACCCAGTGAACATCTGTAAACTGCACGATCTTGAACTTTCCGTCGCTTCCGAAACGAAGCTGCTGCGCAAACAGGCTGCCTCCCATACAGCACAAGGCAACCAAACAAACAAGTCTATTTTTCATAATAAAACCGGTTTTTTGATGAATTATCAAACGATTTCCGGACAAAAGTAGCTCATGCCCGTTACATCACAATGACAAATATACAACATCCGTGCGACACTTCGCGGATTTTGTCCTTTTTATTCCGATGAAAATCATGGCGGATACAAGCCTAAGAATCCAAATATTTCGTATATTTGCTCTCGAAGGCACATGCCCGAACATTATTTTAAATCTGAATATCAACAAAACACATCTAATTATGGCAGATAATAAAGAAAAACTGTTTTCAGATTTCCCTCCTGTGTCTACCCAAGAATGGACAGACAAAGTGATGGCAGACCTGAAAGGGGCCGATTACGAAAAGAAGCTGGTATGGAAAACCAACGAAGGGTTCAAGGTAAAGCCTTTCTACCGCCAGGAAGACATTGAAGGATTGAAAACGACCGAAGGATTGCCGGGCGAATTTCCCTACATCAGGGGAAACAAGAAAGACGACAACACCTGGTTCATCCGGCAGGACATTGTGGCGGACGATGCAAAGGCTGCCAACGCCAAGGCACTCGACATTCTGAACAAAGGGGTGGATTCGCTGGGATTCTCCGTAAAAAAGTCCGACTTGAATGCCGAATTCATCCGCACGCTCCTGCAAGACATCTGTTGCGAATGCATCGAACTGAACTTCTCCACCTGCCAGCGGCACACGCTGCTCCTCGCCCAACTGCTGGCTGACTATTTCAAGGAAAAAGGATACAGCCCGGAAAAGCTTCACGGTTCGCTCAACTTCGACCCGATCAGCAAGATGCTGCAAAAGGGGAAAGACGTGAGCGGCGTGTTCGCTTTCGGAAAGGAAATCGCCGAAACGCTGAAAGACTATCCCAACTTCCGGTGCATTGCAGTCAACTCAGTCATGCTGAACAACTCGGGTGCCTACATTTACCAGGAACTGGGATATGCACTGGCCTGGGGAAATGAATACATGCGCCAACTGACCGAAGCGGGAGTGCCGGCTGATCTGGCCGCAAAGAAAATCAAGTTCCACTTCGGCATCAGCTCAAACTATTTCATGGAAATTGCCAAGTTCCGCGCCGCACGCATGCTTTGGGCAAATATCGTGGCGCAATACAAGCCGGAACGGACAGAATCGTGCATGATGAACATACATGCGGAAACATCGACATTCAATCTCACCTTATTTGATTCTTACGTAAACCTGCTCCGCACACAGACCGAAACGATGAGCGCAGCCATCGCAGGAGTCGACTCCATCACAGTCACTCCGTTCGACAAGGTATATGAAACGCCCAACGATTTCTCGGAACGTCTGGCGCGCAACCAGCAGCTCCTGTTGAAAGAGGAATCTCACTTCAACCGTGTGGCAGATGCAGCCGGAGGATCATACTATATCGAAACGCTGACCGCCTCCATCGCCAAAGAAGCATGGAAACTTTTCCTTCAGACAGAAGATGAGGGCGGAATGCTGGAAGGCATCAAAGCCGGAACAGTGCAGAATGCGGTGAATGCCAGCAACAAGACGCGCCACGAGGCTGTGTCCAGAAGAAAAGAGATTCTGCTGGGAACCAACCAGTATCCGAACTTTAGCGAACAGGCCGGCAACAAGGCGCCTTTGGAACATGCCTGCTGCTGCGGAAACGGAAAAGAGCACGGACACGAATGCGAAAAGCCTTTCCCGGCACTGAATACTGAACGTGCGGCAAGCGAGTTCGAGGCCTTGCGCCTGGAAACGGAACATTCGGGCAAACGTCCGAAAGCTTTCATGCTGACCATCGGCAACCTGGCCATGCGTCAGGCACGCGCCCAATTCTCGTGCAATTTCCTCGCCTGTGCAGGTTATGAGGTTATCGACAATTTAGGCTTCGCCACGGTTGAAGAGGGAGTTGAAGCGGCTCTCAAAGCAAAAGCGGACATCGTAGTGCTCTGCTCAAGCGATGACGAGTATGCAGCATATGCAATCCCGGCATTCAAGGCGCTCAACGGACGCGCGATGTTTATCGTGGCAGGAGCCCCGGCATGCATGGACGATCTGAAAGCTGCCGGAATCGAGAATTTCATCCATGTGCGCTGCAACGTGCTGGAAACCTTACGCGAGTATAACAAACAACTACTGTAAATCAGGACAAACCATGAAACCGAATTTTAAAGATATTGATATATTTGCCGGATTCCACCCCCAAAACGGAAAAGAATGGCAGAAAGAAAACAACATTACAGCCAACTGGAACACGCCCGAACAGATTCCGGTGAAACCCGTCTATACAAAGGAAGACCTGGAAGGCATGGAGCACCTGAACTATGCGGCCGGCATTCCTCCCTATCTCAGAGGACCGTACTCCATGATGTACACCTTCCGCCCATGGACCATCCGCCAGTACGCCGGATTTTCCACCGCTGAAGAGTCTAATGCATTCTACCGCCGCAACCTGGCATCAGGACAGAAAGGTCTGTCGGTTGCTTTCGACCTTCCTACTCACCGCGGATATGATCCGGACCATCCGCGCGTAGTGGGAGATGTGGGCAAGGCAGGCGTTTCCATCTGCTCGCTCGACAACATGAAGGTGCTGTTCGACGGAATTCCACTGAACAAGATGTCTGTGTCGATGACTATGAACGGCGCGGTGCTTCCCGTCATGGCATTCTACATCAACGCCGGACTGGAACAGGGGGCAAAGCTGGAAGAGATGGCCGGAACCATCCAGAACGACATTCTGAAAGAGTTCATGGTGCGCAACACCTACATCTATCCGCCAGCCTTCTCCATGAAGATCATTTCTGACATCTTCGAATATACTTCGCAGAAGATGCCGAAGTTCAACTCAATCTCCATTTCGGGCTACCACATGCAGGAAGCCGGAGCCACAGCCGACATCGAACTTGCCTACACGCTGGCCGACGGACTGGAATACTTGCGTGCCGGCATCGCCGCGGGAATCGACATCGATGCTTTCGCTCCCCGCCTTTCGTTCTTCTGGGCCATCGGAATGAATCATTTTATGGAAATCGCCAAGATGCGCGCGGCACGTATGCTTTGGGCAAAAATCGTAAAGCAGTTCAATCCGAAGAACCCGAAATCGCTGGCTCTGCGCACACACTCGCAAACCTCGGGATGGTCGCTCACCGAACAGGACCCGTTCAACAACGTCGGACGCACATGCATCGAAGCCATGGCAGCGGCGTTGGGCCACACCCAGTCACTCCACACCAATGCGCTGGACGAAGCCATCGCCTTGCCTACCGACTTTTCGGCACGCATCGCACGCAACACGCAAATTTACATTCAGGAAGAAACCCAGATCTGCAAGAACATCGATCCGTGGGCAGGTTCTTATTACGTGGAATCACTGACCAACGAAATCGCGCACAAGGCATGGGAGCACATACAGGAAATTGAAAAGCTGGGAGGCATGGCCAAAGCCATCGAAACAGGCATTCCGAAAATGCGCATTGAGGAAGCCGCCGCACGCACCCAGGCACGTATCGACTCGGGCGAACAGACCATCGTGGGAACCAACAAGTACCGGCTGGAAAAGGAAGATCCGATCGATATTCTGGAAGTAGACAACACCGCAGTGCGTCAGGAACAGATCGAAAACCTGCGCCGCCTGAAAGAAGGAAGAAACCAGGCCGAAGTAGACAAGGCGCTGGAAGCCATCACCGAATGCGCACGCACCGGCAAGGGCAACTTATTGGAACTGGCGGTAGAAGCGGCCCGTGTACGCGCTACCTTGGGAGAAATATCAGACGCCTGCGAAAAAGTAGTGGGACGCTATAAAGCAGTAATCAGAACCATATCAGGAGTGTATTCATCAGAAAGTAAAAAGGATGCAGATTTCGCCAAAGCGTGCGAACTGACCGAAGAATTTGCAAAGAAAGAAGGGCGCCGTCCGCGTATCATGATAGCCAAGATGGGACAGGACGGACACGACCGAGGTGCAAAAGTAGTGGCAACCGGCTTTGCCGACTGCGGTTTCGACGTAGACATGGGACCGTTGTTCCAGACTCCGGAAGAAGCTGCGCGCGAAGCGGTAGAAAACGATGTACATGCCGTGGGAGTTTCTTCGCTGGCCGCAGGACACAAGACACTGATTCCGCAAATCATGGAAGAGCTGAAGCGCATGGGACGCGAAGACATTCTGGTGTTTGCCGGAGGTGTCATCCCTCCGCAAGACTATGACTTCCTGTACAAGGCTGGCGTTATCGCCATCTTCGGACCGGGCACATCCGTAGCGAAATGCGCCTGCCAGGTAATGGACATCCTGCTTGACACGGAAGAATAAGCGCACAACCCTGACAAAATGAGCGGCCATCACGATGAGGATGACCGCTCATTTTCATGAAAACAAACGCCCATGTGCGGAACGCTAAAAATGGTACGCCACAGATAGCTGGGGAATGATCATCACCATTTTAAGCTTGTCACGCCGGGCAAAGGGAGATTCAAAAGAATAGTCGTTCCCATCATGCAGATTATAGAACCAGTAAAACTCTCCCGAAAGGGAAAGTCTTGTGCTCAGATGCCGGTTCACCTGATAAGCGAGTCCGATGTTCACATTCACGCCGAAGCCTGAAGCTGGCGCATCGTATGCATACCGGCCAACCGTTCCGCTGCTCTTGTAGTGGGCATATCCCACTCCCAAATCAATGTTGCTTGTAAGTCCTTCAAAAAACAGGCTCTTGTCGATATTCGAGAATTGGGGAGCGACATACATGACCTGCACATCTTCGTCCAGCAGATCAGGAACACTTCCCGCTATGTCACGGCTATGCAGATAATGCCTGAACGTCACACCATAACCCAGGCTTCTACAATAATTCAGCACATCCACATTGTACTGGAAGCCGCAGTTCCCTTTCTGTTTCGGGCCATACCACGCCGATTCGCCCGTTCCGGCCTGATTTGCAAAGCCTGCTCCGGCCCCCACACGCACAAGCAGGCCGTCCCCGCGCTCCCTTTCCGGAAGTCCGGCCACAGCTTCAAGCACCACAGCCAGCAAACAACACACAAATGCCAAGTTTTTCATATAGAATTAATTAAAAAGGTCGTCATCACAAAAATAGCTTTTTTTTTCATTTCACAAAATGAAGTCACTATCTTTGCTTTCAAGAAAAGCAAAACCCATGAAAAAGTTCGTTATCTTATTCTGCCTTCTGCTGGCAAGCGCCGGAATGCAAGCCGGGCATGATACCCAATCCTTCCGCCAATGGCAGGACAACAAATTCTCAATGTTCATCCACTTCGGGCTTTACTCCAAATTGGGAGGCGTGTGGAAAGGAAAACCCGTGACACAAGGATACAGCGAACAGATCATGGCTTTCGCTCCCGTTCCAAAAGACAAATACGAAGCACTGGCCGGAGAGTTCAATCCGAATTGCTTCAATGCAGACTCAATCGCCGCTCTTGCCAAGCGTGCCGGGATGCGCTCGGTTGTGCTCACCAGCAAACATCACGACGGATTCTGCCTGTTCCGCACGAAAACGACAGCCTACAACATTTATGACGCATCGCCATGCAAACGTGACCTGGTGAAAGAAATGGCGGAAGCCTGCAAACGCGCGGGACTGAATTTCGGGCTCTACTTCTCGCTCATCGACTGGCATTGCCCGTATGCTTCTCCTATGGCACCGCACAATGCGAATTTCATTCCGTCCAAACACCACGAATACAGCAAGGCACAGCTGAAAGAACTGCTCACCCGCTACGGACCTATCTCAGAGCTATGGTTTGACATGGGGTCGAACACGCCGGAACAAAGCAGGGAGCTTTATGAACTGGTACACCGGATACAGCCTTCGTGCATGGTAAGCGGAAGGCTCGGAAACGATTGCTACGACTTCTGCGTGATGGGCGACAACCAATATCCGGACGCTACTCTCCAGACACCGTGGCAGACATGCGCCTCGATGTTCAACGAAACATGGGGCTACCGTTCGTGGCAAAAACGGGAAAATGCAAAAGAAAAAGCCGCAGAAAAGATGCGCGCACTGGCCAACGTGGTTTCTCACGGAGGAAACTACCTGCTGAATATCGGTCCCGACGGACAAGGGAATGTGATTTCATTCGAAAGACAGGTGCTGGAAAGAATCGGGAAATGGCTCGGGCAGTACGGATATGCAGTATACGGAAGTGATTCTTCTCCCTTCAACGAAGAATTTGACTGGGGAACAGCCGCACGAAAAGGGAAGCAGCTCTATCTGTTTCTTTCAGGCAACTATCCCAAAGACGGAAAAATCACTTTCAACATGCCGGGATACGTGCTGGAAAAGGGGGACGGAAAAATGGCATCCTACCTGCAATACGGGGACGAGATTGTGCTCACCGTCCCGGCTTCAGCCTACAAAGACAGCGTGATTCATGTGCTCACTCTAGACTTCGACAAAGAAATCACCCGCTTCCCCGGGAAAAACGTAAGGAGCACGTCACTGACCGCACAGAACGCGACACCCCTCTACAGTTATTCGTGCTTCGACTATTACACCAACTACAAGAGCATCATCGGATATTCGTGGAATTTCGACCAGATTCTTCTCAAACAGCTTGATCTGATTTACACTCCGCAAGAAAAAGGGAAGACAATCGATCTGACCATCGACCAAAAGACTTATACGGT
Organism: Bacteroides gallinaceum; assembly: GCF_030373775.1. Classification (NCBI taxonomy): domain Bacteria; kingdom Pseudomonadati; phylum Bacteroidota; class Bacteroidia; order Bacteroidales; family Bacteroidaceae; genus Bacteroides; species Bacteroides gallinaceum. The sequence goes on from NZ_JAUDEN010000009.1 coordinate 67,684, forward strand.
AGAGTTGGGCGAAGGAAAACCGCAAAGCCAAGATCCGTTGCCCGGGACAACATGGGGAGGCCTTTACCTATGCGGCCCCAAACATACTTCATTTGACGCTCCGGCAGCTCCGGAAACGGAAAGAAACGGCTGGAAGAAGCTGGATGCAGACAGCGGAACAGTGGCCTGCAAGCCATTTGAAACCTACTACCTGATGCAGGAGGTCGAATCTCCCCGGCAGCAACGGGTGATAGCGGAAATAGGTGCCGGAAACGGCATTGAGGTCTGCGTGAACGGAGTTTCCATCATGAAACACCTGAATCACTACCGATGCTCTTTCCGCAAGGAACAGGTAGCCATTCCGCTGCGCAAAGGAAAGAACTGCATAGTCATACGGCTCTACAACCGTTTTGAAAACCGGTTCGGCTATTTATTCCGCACAGCAGAAAAGCCCGTCACATACAAACAGGAAATAACTCTTCCCGAAATACTGAACGGGAAATCGCACACCGTAACCGTCAAGCCTCACAAGCCGGCTTCACCTCATACCGACGCGGAACTTTCGAACCTCCGCATCCGTCTCCGGAGGATTGCCATGTAGTTTCCTTAAAAAGGGCAAAGGGAGTCTGCGGAACAACCGGCTTACACCCCTGCGAGGGTGACGGACTCCCCTAACTCCCTTTAGCTCCTGCAAGGCAATAAATTCCTGCCTCAATAAATCGCTTCCGCAATTTTCCGCACGCTGTCTGATGCAAGAAGCGTATAGAAATGCAGTCCTTCCACACCGTGGCGAATCAGATCCTTGCATTGCTCGATGCTCCATTCCACACCCACTTCCTTCACTTCGTCGTCCGTCTTGCACTTTCGAAGCTCGGCGGCAAAAGGTTCGGGAATGTCCGTGCGGAACACTCTCGGCAGTACCGTAAGCTGACTCTTCAGCACTACCGGCTTGATTCCGGGAATGATCGGCACATTAATGCCCTCTTTCCGGCAGCGTTCTACAAACGAATAATACTTCTCATTGTCAAAAAACATCTGAGTCACCACATAGTCCGCTCCGTTGCGAACCTTTTCTTTCAGATAATAAATATCCGACTCCATGTTGGGAGCCTCCTCATGCTTTTCGGGATAGCAGGCCATGCCATAAGAGAAAGGCGTGTCTATGCCCTCGATCTTCGATCCGTCGAGCGCGATTCCCTGGTTGAACAGATTCACCTGCCGCTGGAGATCGGTGGCGTGTTCGTGATACAAATCCCTGTCTTTTGCAGGAATGTCGAGCGATTTCGCATCTCCGCGCAAAAGAAGCAGGTTGGAAATCCCCAAAAAGTTCAGGTCGAGCAGCGCATATTCCGTTTCTTCCTTCGTGAATCCCTTACAGATAATGTGCGGCACAGCCTGAATGCCGTACTTGTTCTGAATGGCCGCGGCCACAGCCACCGTACCCGGACGTTTGCGCACCGTAGCCTTTTTCAAGTTTCCATCAGCCTGGGGCACGTAGACCGTTTCGCTGTGATGCGAGGTGATGTTGATGTATTTCGGACCGAATTCTTTCAGCTTGTCGATTACATTATAAACCTTCTGGATGCTGTTACCTTTGAGCGGAGGCAGAATCTCGAACGAGAAGACCGGCTTCCCTGTGCTCTTATTCTCTTCTATAAAATCACGGACTTTCATAACTGTATTTTGTATTTTCAAGCACAAAGGTAACGAATCCTTAAAGAAACGAACAAACATTATTCGTTTTTTTAAGGATTCTGTCTTTTATCTTTTATTTTCGTCCGATGTTGCAATGCGCAGCACAGCATTTTTTTCCTGCACATTATGCTCAACTTCAGATTCGGAAGTGTTCAGCTTGCCCGCTTTCTTGGTCTTGATGAGAAGCACTCCGTTTTTTCCTTCATCACCATACTCCTCTATACCCTTGGCACCTTTTCTAAATATACTGATGCTTTCTATCTGGTTTTGGTCGAGTTTGCCAGGATCGCCCGTATATTTTTCTCCGTCCACAAGGATCAGTGCTTTTGACAAATCCTGTTCCACCGGCTTTTCGTCCGTTCCTGCAACCTTATCCACATCTGCCTTTCCCTCCTGCTCCTGAAGCTTAAACACGATAGGCAGAACAAATCTTGTCCGCACCGACTTTCCGTCCACACGTCCAGGATTCCATTTCGGCATCGAACCGATCACCCTAAGTGCCTCGGCATCCAGATACGGATCTGCTCCTTGCAGCACATGCATGCCTGAAAGGCTTCCGTCCTTTTCCACAACGAAACGAACGGCCACATTTCCCTCTATATGATTTTCAATGGCCTTTACAGGATAACGCAGGTTCATAGCAAGAAAACGGAAGCACTCCTTCATCCCTCCGGGATATTCCGGCACCATGTCCATCTCATCGAATATCTTTTCGGCCTTGCTTTCATCGGCAGAAGCATAGCCCACAACCACCACTTCGTTGTCTTTCAGGCTTCCTTTCTTCGATTTCAAAATCAGCATTCTGCCCTTCAGGCTGTCTTTCGGCTGCGCTGCCGGTCCGTTTTCCACACTTTTAACCTCATCCGCTTTCACAAATGCGGACAAATCTGTAACTTTGGCATTCGAAATTTCGCCCAACGGGTCTGAAACTTCAGGACGTGCAAAGGCGGCAACCGCCACGGCTGCCAGCGGAAGCACATAAACACACTTCATGCGCGCCCACGGATTGGATTTTCTTTTGATCATCATAGTGATACGTTTTTTAAGTGAACTGTGATTAAAGCTGTTGGCAAGAGAGTAGAGCCTTGCGCCAACGGCTTTTTTTATTAACAACAACTGATATTCTTTTGCATCGGCTCCGCCACACACGGCCGCTTCGTCAGCTTCATATTCGTGCACCGCCTGCAACTCGCGCCTCAGCCACCATACGGCCGGATTGAACCACTGGACACATGCCAGCAGCCCAGCAAACAAAAGGTCGTACGAATGGTACAGACGCACGTGCGCCTCTTCGTGAAGAAGAATCACTTTTCCATTTTCGCGCCAGTCTTTTTCAGACATCACCACAAACTTCATCCAACTGAACGGAGGCGCCTCACGCCTGTGCAGCACGAGGACACTTCCGTCAGAAAGCTGCTCTCTCTTGGCTCCGTCAAGCAGCCGGAACATACGGAATGCAGAGGCAACATGCCAGAAAAACGTGGCCAGCATCCCGGCAAAGTAAAGCAGCACGACAAAGCCTGCCCACGGAAACGCCGCCTCTTGAGTGCCATATTCCGGAAGCACATCCTGCGCAAGCCACCATTCTTCCGCCACAAAGAAAGAAGGAACGGCTGCATCCCCGTTGTCTAAGTGAATCTGCACCAACGGAAGCACACACGACAATACCGCCACGCCCAGCAACATGCACCGGTTGAAGCGGTGAAACGTTTCCCGGCTCAGCAGCACTTTATAGAATACGACAAATACAGCCAGGCACGCCGATGACTTCAATATATAAACCAGAACTTCTCCCATACGCTTCGTGTCATTTCCTTTCTTTTTCCCGATCCGCCTCTTCCACACGGCGCACAAGCTCCTTCAGCTCGTCAAGCGAAAGCTCTTCTTCCTTGACCAGCGAAGAAACGACATCGAGATACGAATTGTTGAAATACTTGCTTATCACCCCCTTCAGCGTCCGGCGCTTGAACTCTTCACGCGAAACCACCGGAAAATACCGGTAAGTGTTTCCGAACGCCGTGTGAGAAAGATAGCCTTTCTCCTCCAGCCCGCGCACAATCGTCGAAAGGGTATTGAAATGCGGACGCGGCTCTTCATAAAGCTCCACTATCTGCCTTACGAACAGGGGGCCTTTCTCCCAGAAAAATCCCATCACTTCTTCTTCTTTTCCTGTCAGTGTTTTCATAACGATATCTTTTTGTTCCACAAATAAACTAAAAGTTTTAGTTACACAACTAAACTATATAGTTAAACTAATTAAAAAGAGAAAATAAATCCGCCACATCATGCGCAAACGGTCTGTATGCCATAAAATTAAGCCACACATTCGCCGGACGGAAAATAAAGGCAGACTTTCATTTTCAAACATCCGATGCCAGCGCAAAAAGGTTATCTCCAGACTAAAGACATGCATCTCCAGACTAAAGATATATGTATCCAGCCTAAAGATGTAAATCTCCAGTCTGGAGATAAAGATTCATCCGCGTTACTCCGCCTTTTCTCTGCGGACAAAAATGATTTTCCGAACGCACAAAAGCATAAAAATGACCGCACAGACTCACCCGTCCGAACGGTCAGAAAAACAGCAAAAGCATACAGGTTCCCCAAAAGATGCCTTCGGAGCAGTTTCCGGAACCTCCACTTCAGTCAAGCCACCCGGCTATTCCAGTCCATCCACATCCAGTTCTTCGCTTTTCCGATATCCCGAACTGGTGAGGACAGCGACCAGCTGCAGATTCTCGTCCATGATGCGCACTTCGATGAAAGGCACGCGGGCATGGTTGAACACCTCGTTCGCTTCGGCATAAACATATCCCTTCCGTGCCGGACGGAGAAACGTGATCTGCGCATTGAGCGAAAGCGTAAGCTTCTCGCGGCTGTTGGCCACTGCTGCAAAAGCCAGGTCGGCCAGCGTGAACAATGCACCGCCCTGGCACACTCCCCCGGCATTCAGATGATTGTCTGTCACTTCCATCCGGGCTTTGGCATATCCCGGACTGATTTCAAGAAGTTCCACTCCGGCACAAGCCGCAAAACGGTCGTGCGAGAGCATTTCTTTCAGCGTTCCCATATAGCTAATTCAATCAGTTGGTAATTAATGGATTGTAACCATTGTGGCTCCGAATCCGTATTCACGGAACGAAGCATCCTGGCTGGTATAGGTCTTGTATTTCCGCTTCAGTTCATCAAGGATGGCACGGCGCAGCACCCCGTCCCCCTTTCCATGGATAAACACGATGCGCTGGCCTTTCTTGTTCTTGAACTCATCCAGCGTCTTGCGGAACACGTCAAGCTGGTAGTCCAGCATTTCCGAATTGCTCATTCCCGCCGTATCATCCAGCAGCGCATGGATATGCAGGTCTACCTCCACGATGTTATTCTTCACTTTCCGCTGCTCTTCCTTAGGCCGTGCGGGCGCATCCGGCACCGACTTCTGCAAGAGAGCCGTTTTGATGTCATCAGCCGAAACATACACCTGTTTCACCGCCTCATCATCCTTCACCACATCATAAACCAGCGCAGGCTCTGCAAAGAAGTCGGAAGGCTGGAACGTATGCAGCTTGTAGAACTTTACGGTATCGATGCGCAACTCCTGGCTTACGGCAGGCTTCAGCAGGAAGGTACGGTCGTCCTTATAAGCAAGAACCTGCACCGCCACATGCTCCAGCGCATTCAGTTCCGACTTGTCGAACTCTTCCAGATGCTGCTTCATGTTGGGCTTCACAGTCCCGCGGCTCCGGAGCGTCCAGCTCTTCCCTTCGGCCGACAGATAGAGATAATCGACAAAATAATTGCTGTCGTTCACGAGATAAGCGTCAAACGATGTCGACGAGATGGCTTTCAGGTCTTGCGGCACAAAGGCCAGAAATACGTTCAGCACGTCGTTTCCGCGGATTTCCGGCGCACGGTAAGTAACCGGACGGCTGTCTTCCTCTTCTTCTTCCTTTTCAGGAAGAGCTGGCTTCTGGGCCGTCTTGAGCGGAACGTTGTAGTCATCCGTTTCCACGACTACACACTCCTTCACCAGCATCGGTATTTCGAATCCGTCTTCATCGGCTACCAGCGCCACATCCTTGCTTTGAAATCCTTTCACAATGCCGCCTCCCACTTCGCTCAGGAAACGGACTTTATCTCCTATTTTCATAATTCCGTCTGTTTTCTTTTTCATTTCATACGCATACAAATGTAGACACTTTTCAGAATAAAATCAAAAAAAGACGCTCCGGAATCAAGAGCGGAGCAAAAAAAGCCGGGCGCGGAAACGCAGAAACGCGAAGACTCTCCGATTCTCTTCCCCGCATTTCCGCATTCCGCGTCCGGCCTTTCCAACGCCGTTTGTGTCAGCCGATCTTTATATTCAGCTCTCTGACCGCTTCAATCAGGCGGATAAAGTCGGCAGGAAATACATCGCCGATGTTTCCTATACGGAACGTGTCTGCCTGCGAAATCTTTCCCGGATAAATCACAAAGCCTTTCGATTTCAGCGCATAATAGAACGCCTTGAAGTCAAAATCCGCACTCGGATAATAGAAAGACGTGATGACCGGCGACTGCTCATTGTCGGGGAGCAGGGTCTTGAACCCCAGCGAACGCATCCCTTCCACCAGAATGCGGTGGTTCTCGCAATAGCGGGCATGACGCGCCTCCACTCCCCCTTCAATCTGCAGCTCCTTCATGGCCTGCATGAAAGCACGCACCACGTGGGTGGGCGAAGTAAAGCGCCATTTTCCGTGGCCTTTTTCCATTGTTTCCCACTGGTCGTACAAGTCGAGCGACAACGAACGCGCCACTCCCTTGCACTGCTCCAGCAACGAACGGCGGGCTATGACGAAACCAAATCCCGGAACACCCTGGATACATTTGTTCGCACTGCTGATCAGGAAATCGATGCCTAAGGCAGCCATGTCGACAGGAACTCCGCCGAAGCTGCTCATCGCATCCACAATCAGCACCTTGCCGTGCGATTTCACCGCCCCGGCAATCTCTGCCAGCGGATTCAGTACGCCTGTAGTAGTTTCACAATGCACCACCGACACGTGAGTCACTTCCGGATGTGCATTCAGATACCCGTCAATCTCCTTCGGGTCAACGGCCTGAGTTTCGTCAAACTGCATCACATGGCAATTCAGATGATAATATCCGGCAATCACCCCCATGCGCTTTCCGTAAGCGCCGTTCGCAACAACCAGCAGATGGTCGTCCGGACGTATGGCAGAGCCTAAGGCAGCCTCAACGCAGAACGTCCCGCTGCCCTGCATCAGCACGGACGTATATTCTTCCGGCCGGCTGGTTGCCAGTTCCACCAGCTGCTTGCGGATAACTTCTACAATACCGATGTTATAATCTTCATCCCATGTACACCAGTCACTCATCATGGCTTCTTTCACGGTTTCGCTCGTAGTCAGCGGACCGGGGGTCAACAGTAAATAAGGTCGCATATCTGTTCTGTTTTTTATATTTTCAACATTCCGTTCATTCCCTGTTCATTCGTGCGTTGATGCTCTCAATCAGTGCAGGAAGCTCTTCTATCGAATCCACCACATAATGTGCTCCGGCAGCATACATGCGGTATCTCACCTCCAGCATCCGCTTTTTCAGTTCACCGGCAGGCATGGCGTTCACTTCCTCTTCGGTCAGCCCCAGTTCGTTGCTCCCCAACACGACGCCCACGCTCCATACGCCGGCATTCACGCCTTCCTTGATGTCGGAAATGGTATCGCCATATTTCAGGACGGAAAAACGTGACGGAACAGCCAAGTCGCACATGTTCTTGTATATCATGTAAGGATAAGGACGTCCCGCAGGCAAACCGTCCGAAGTCACGCAATTGTCCACCCGGTAACCCCGTTCGGCGGCGGCAGGAATCACGATGTCCATCATCTCTTTCGTATAGCCTGTTGTCGAACCGATAACAATGCCCTGTGAGCGCAAGAGATCGATGGTTTCAACCACCCTGGAGATCGGCCCGGAATAGCTGCGCAAGGAAGCGAACAGCAGACGCTGGAACTCAGCATAGCAGGCCTGAATGTCATTTTCATTGTAATCGCGCCCGTACCTTTCACGGAAAGTATTCGCCACACGCTCAATCTTGAACAAAGCCCGGATTTCTTCAATCTTGGTCAGTCCCATGTGGGCACGCGTTTCGGCAGCCGTCACTTCAAGGCCCAACGACTTGAAACTTTCGATAAAGGCAGATACAGGAGCAAAGCAGCCATAGTCAACGGCCGTACCCGCCCAGTCCAGAATCACACATTCAATTTTTTTCATATCACATTTGTCATTAAATAATTGTTGTCTGTCTTATCTTCTTTATCGCCAGCTTCGCCACTTGCTTTTCCGGACAGGGAAAAAGCATCGGGGTCTTTTCTGAACCTCCTGCTGGCACGGATCATGTAAATCAGCGAACCGACGAACGCCAGGCAGCATGCAACGCCGATATAGATGCTCATCTGATTATAGAAAAGGGTCCAGTTGACATGCGAAGCATACACTTCCTTGAAAACCAGCAGAGCCAGCGTTCCCATATATCCAACAAAATCGATGGTGATGATAAAGAATCCTACATTTCCCCTGATTTTGAAGCAGGCGATGAACCGCTCGAAAAAGATAGTCTGAAAGCTCAGATAAGCCATGTCGAGGCAAAGGCTCTGGAGGAAAAGCCAGATGGTAACGGGCAGATTCATCTGCTCGAAGTTGGCGGCAATAACCGCCAGCGTTCCCATACCGGCAACAGAAAGGATCAGCAGCACACAAAGCACCTTCAGATGATCATAGGTCGTGGCAAGCAGGGCGAATGTCGCCAGAAGAACCAGCGTCGCTATCGAGTCGATTTGAGCGAATGCCCATGAAGAGATGGTGCTTACGTCGATGATGCATACGATGAAGTCTTCTTTCACATCGCGCTGCACTGTCAGCAGGAGATTGGCGGCGAACAGCATCAAAAGCACAGGCATGAAGCGGCGGAAAAGCATCCAGCGCTGATGTCCGTCCAGCGTTACACGCACCGAACGCGAGGCAATGTCCGCTTCTGTGGGCTTGGGAAACTTTGTCATCGTCCAGCCCAGCACGCAAAGCAACGGAAATGCAAAGGCTCCAATCAAAGCAGGCATCCAGAATTCGCTCACATGCAGGCTGTTGAGTGCATAAAGTCCCATCGACTTGGCCACTCCCGAACTAAGCGCCATGCTCACCCCCATGATACTCGCCAGGATGTCGGTGGTGCGTCTTCCTTCAAGAAAACTGAAAATAACTCCCCACATGCACCCCAACGAAAGTCCGTTGAAAAACAAAGCCGCTATATTATAAGGTAAGGGAAGCAGTCCGAAAGCCAGCAGCGCGATTTCCGACAGGGCGGCCGATCCGATGATGAATTTCAGCCGTCCTTCGGGCTTCAGTTCCGAAATATACTTGATTCCTAAGAGCTTGGCCGTCACATACCCCAGCAGTTGAATGATGCTGACCGCTATCTTGTAGTCCATTCCTCCCACCTGAAGCCCTTCAAACTCAGCGGCCGTGAATGGCTTGCGGAGTGCATATACAAGCGAATACGACAACAGCGCCGTCCCGCCTGCCCAAAGCACAAATATCCAGTCGGGCATGTCTTTCCGTCTTTCTCTATGTAAGGATGATTCCATAATGTTCTTTTTCTGTATCTGACGCAAAAGTAGAAAGGGCAGGCGAAGAGAAAAATGAATAAACCATGAATCATAAACACGAAATAATTCAGAAACATTCATGAAACAGATTCATCACAAGAACGAAACCTGCACGAAATATGCTTGAAACATTATTGTAACATCTCACGCAAGACTATATTTCAAAATAATTCGTACCTTTACGCACCGATTTTCAAAGCCGTTTAAATTTTGCTCTGCCTCGGTTTGAGAATTGTTTTCGAGGATGTTTTTTCAGTTTTTACGGGGATGACAGCGGGCTGTCTGACGGGTGAAAGCAGGGAAACAGACCGGAAACAAACGCAAAAAGGGGCGGATAAAAATACTTATAAACAGGCTCTCAACACCGAAACATTAAAGCCTAACGTATGGACGAACTGAAAGAGATATACGAGCGGATCTGCTTTCTCAGACAAAAAGGAATAAAGATGAAGGAAATAGCCGAAAAGTCGGGCTTTTCTCCCAGCGTGCTCTCGGCCATCTATTCGACCGTGCTTCCTGCTTATTTCAAGGAGCTGGACAAGGGATGCAGCGAAGGAGAAGCACTCGACAAGGCACTGGTGTGGGTGAACAACGTTTCAAAAAAGAAGCTGCTCGGCTCGCTTCCCATACTTAAGAACGTTCTGCTCACGATGAGCGCGGCTCCGCAGAAACAGAAAGAGAATTCGGCCAATCCGTTTCTCGACGCATTGGGAAACAACCTGAAAGAAAGCGTAAACCAGATAACCAACTACAGCGGACTCTATCTGAGCTACAGCATCTCGTCGAGCAGCAAGGCAATGAAAATCGAACCTTACCTCATCGCTCCTTCCGAAAACGGGAACTATGTGGAAGTAGGACATCAGAATGTATATGGGACAACGCACTGGGGAGCAGTGATGATGAACGGACAGAATCATCTTTACCTGATGTTCAACGAAAGCCAACCGCCTCAACTGGCCTTATTTTACATCTGCCTGAAAATACCCATGTACGACCGGCCGCCCTTTCTGAGAGGAATCTACACCTGCTGCGACTACAACTACAATCCGATAGCGCGCCGAATTCTGTTCATGAAAGTGTCTGACAGCATAAGCCGTGAAGAGTTCCTGAAGACCAAAGGAATACTGAAGAGCTACGAGTCGCTTGACGAAACAGAGAAGCGCTACTATGCCTATACTTGCCAGCCGGAAGACATCATCCGGATGTGCAACATCCCGTCGCCCCAAATGACAGACCACGATCTGGAAACAGAAAAGAAATTCTTGGGATTCTGACCGGCTGGATGCGGGATGACATGCTGTATCTCAACAAAACGGGATAATTATCCGGCAAAATATTGTACCTTTGCAGAAATTTATCAAACGACAATGGAAGAAACAAGACATATCAAAATAAACGAATTCAACTACCCGCTGCCCGACGAACGCATCGCCAAATTCCCGCTGCCTGTCCGCGACCAGTCGAAACTGCTGGTATACCGGCACGGTGAAGTGAGCGAAGACCGCTTCACCTCACTGCCCGACTATGTGGAACCGGGAGAACTGATGATCTTCAACAATACAAAAGTCATTCAGGCACGGCTGCATTTCCGCAAGGAAACCGGAGCACTTATCGAAATATTCTGCCTGGAGCCGGCATGTCCCAACGACTATGCGCTGAACTTCCAGCAGACCAGGCATTCGGCATGGCTCTGCATGATAGGCAACTTGAAAAAATGGAAAGAAGGTCCGCTCCACAAAGAAATGACAGTAAAAGGAAAGACGATTACCCTGACCGCCGAACGTGGAGAATGCCGCGGAACAAGCCACTGGATCGACTTCACATGGGACAATCCGGAAATCACGTTTGCCGATATCCTGGAAATGTTCGGCGAGCTCCCCATTCCGCCTTACCTGAACAGGGAAACGCAGGAAAGCGACAAGGAAACCTACCAGACGGTTTATTCGAAAATCAAAGGATCGGTAGCGGCTCCTACCGCCGGACTGCACTTTACGGAACGGGTGCTGGACGCATTGAAAAAGAAGGGAATCGATTTGGAAGAGGTTACCCTGCATGTCGGTGCCGGAACATTCAAGCCGGTGAAAAGTGAAGAAATCGAAGGGCACGAAATGCACACTGAATATATCTCTGTCAACAAAAAGACGGTCGAAAAGCTGATAGCTCACAACGGGCAGGCCATAGCTGTAGGAACGACCTCTGTACGCACACTGGAAAGTCTTTATTACATAGGAGTTTCCATCAGCGAACACCCCGATGCCAGCGAAGAAGAGCTGCACGTAAGCCAATGGCAACCTTATGATACCAATCCGCAACTGACCGCGACCGAAGCACTCCGGCAGGTTCTTGACTACATGAACCGCCATAGTCTGGAAGCACTGCACACCAGCACCCAGATAATCATCGCGCCCGGATACACTTACAAAATAGTGAAAAAGATGGTGACCAATTTCCACCAGCCGCAAAGCACATTACTGCTGTTGGTTTCGGCATTCGTAAAAGGTGACTGGCAGAAAATTTACGACTATGCGCTGAACCACGGCTTCCGTTTTCTGAGCTACGGCGATTCATCGCTGCTGATTCCTTAGTTGCCGGATATGCCTCCGCCACCCCCTCCTTCACCCGACTTCACATCATCGTTGGTGATGGTGCGGACGGCTTTCTTTACGCTTGCCTTCAGTTCACCCAGACGATAGCTGATACTGAACCCGAAGCGCATCTGAGGATATTCGTTCCAACTGTCGCTGATAAATCCCGAACCTTCAATGTGCGATGAAAAGCGGTTGTATTTCTTGAAGAAATTGTTGGCATATGCTGAAAGAGTCAGTTTCCGCTTCATGAACGACTTGTTCAGGGAGATTCCATAGCTGAAGAAACTGCTTCCCTTTCCCTGCAGCATAACCCAGGGTGTCTGTCCGAACACATTCATACTCAAACGCCAGTCATGCTTGAAACTCTGTTGCGCTCCTCCATATCCGAAGAAATTCCATCCGTCATTCTCCAGTCCGTCAGCACCTTTCAGCTTCGTATATCCGCCGAACAGATTGGCATAAATGCGCGTATTCTGACTGGCATTCCAGTTCGCATATGCACTCAGATTAAAATCACGGCTTTTTCCGATGTTCTGATAAGTGGTATAAAGCACATCCTTGCCAGTCCGGTTTTCGGCCGACAAGTCGGGAATATCATCCTCCGACACCAGACTCGTTACCGACTGAATGCTGTTGTTGGTAAATGAATAGCGTGCCGCAAGGTTTATGTTGAATTTAGAAGTGAAATTGCTGTAGCTCAACGAAAATGAATGGCTGTGTTCGCTTTCCAGCTCCGGATTTCCCTGAGAGAGACTGGAAGGATTGCTGTCGTCAAGATAAGGATTCAAATACCATATCCCCGGACGGTAGATACGCATGTTATACCCCAGCCGGAGATTCGACAGGTCAGTCAGTTTCCATCCCAGCGAAGCAGAAGGTATTACGTCATCATAGTTTTTCCGGAAATCTTCTCCTCTCCCCAACAGGTACTTCACGTCTTCAATAGTATGTTCATAACGCACGCCCAGCCTGCCGGAAAGTTTTTTCAAGGTAAGTCCATAACCCAGATACGCGGCAATGATATCATTCTGATGGCGGTAATGCGTACTGTGCTCCTCATCAAAAAGGAATTCGGAAGCTCCTGCCGCACGGAGATAACGGTCGTTGTCGGAAGAATTGTTGCGCAAAATATATTTCACTCCGGTTTCCACCTTATGATTCTTCCCGAGCGGAGTCGTGAAATCAGTCTGGAAAGTATGTTCCGTAGTATTCTGCTCTCCGTCATTGCGCTGGTCTTCCAGCCGGCGCAGATATTCGCCCCAGTCTACATCATATCCCTCATCAATCGTATATTCCGTATTGGAATCAGAAGTTTGCGGACGTGAGTTCACTCTGTAGGATAAAGTCAGCATACGCTCTTTGACTGCAGGCGATATATGTTGGAAGTCAATGCCTCCGTCGATGGAATACCATGACGATTCGCTTCCGGAAGCTGTGACATAACGGTAAAGAGAGCTTCCGTCGGCTGGAGATGTCCCTGCATAACGGGAGTTTCCTCTGCTGTCGTTGCTCCCTCCCCACAGACCGAATGAAACGCTTACCAGATTCAATGTATCTATTTCATAACTGGCTTCTATGCTCCCCGACTGAAAGGAACCATCCCCTTTACTGCTCCCGTCATAATCCAGATTGGCCACATCCGAAGAGATGTCCGTAGCACGCTGGCTGCCTCCCGAATAGCTCCTTGGGCTGTTGTTGTAATTATAATTGTAACGGGCACTCAACGTAAACTTTCCTTTCTGCACCGTACCGAACGCTCCGCCTCCGGCACCCGTATTGCTGGCGTTTCCACTCAACGTGACGGTATACCCTTCAAAACCCCCTCCGGAAGTGATGATATTCAGAATCCCTCCTACTCCTTCGGCATCGTACTTCGGTCCCGGATTGGTGATTACCTCTATCTTCTTGATGGTATTTGCCGGCATACTTTTCAACACTTCGGTCGGATTATTGCTCATCATGCTGTTTGGCTTGCCGTTCACATACACCTTGAACGAACTGCTCCCATTTACCTTTATATTATCCTCGCCATCAACCGTTACCATAGGAACCTTACGCAGCATCTCCAGCATGGTATTGGTTTCCGAATCAGGATCATCCGACACACTGTATTCTATCTTGTCAATATCAGCCTTTACCAGCGGTTTCTGGGCTACAACCTCCACCACTCCCAGTTCGTTGGCGGCATCAGTCATATAAATTGTTCCGAAATCAAACGTTTCGCCGCTTTCCTTTACCGTAAACTTTCGGACAATCGTGGTACGCCCCACCGAAGTGACGGATAGCGTGAATTTTCCCTTCCCGGAAACCGTTTCCCTGAAACGCCCCTTCATGTCAGACACCATCATTTTGACAGGCTTTTCCGGCTTATCATCGCGGACTATTCGGATAGTGGCATACGGTTCGCCTTCTTGTGTCAAAGAATCGAGCAATATCCCTTTTACTTGAAAAGAAACTTCTGTTTGAGCCATTCCAACCGCTGACTGAAGTGCCAAAAAGAATAAAAACAAAACCTTTAGCCTTATCATATTCTCATTCATTATAAAATATTCATACAATTCAGCGTAAAAGTATGACGCAAATACATACAATCGAAAAAATAAGCGTTAAAAGAGTTCAACGGGAAGAAATTAGCGGACAAAAAAATCATGCGGCAAGTGTTTGTCGGATACGAAAAGAGGCATCACCGGAATCATGCCTCTTTGTTGGGCTACTCGGACTCGAACCAAGAAAAACAGGACCAGAATCTGTTGTGTTACCATTACACCATAGCCCAAACTGACTGATGATATCCTCTCCATGAAGACCTCATCACATGAAGTTGGGCTACTCGGACTCGAACCAAGAAAAACAGGACCAGAATCTGTTGTGTTACCATTACACCATAGCCCAAAATCAGAGAACGACCGTCATTTTTAATTTGACGGTGCAAAGGTACAACATTTTTGGAACATACAAACATTTTCGCGGAAAATTTCATCCATTATCTGATTTTTTAGACTTTTTCTCATGCCGCGAAGCTCCCGGCAGGAACAAAACCAACAAAAAAATACAAAAGAAAAAGATAAATAAGTTACTTTCTTTCGTGATATACAGAAAAGCAAGTATATTTGCCTGACTTTACTTTTTTACAAAATCATTCATTAAAAAAGAAATAATTAGATGAACGAAACGAAACAACTTATTGAGAAAATAATCGAAGGTATTCAAGAGAAGAAAGGAAAAAACATCATCACTGCTGATTTGACCGGCATAGAAGATACAATATGCAAATACTTCGTTATTTGCCAAGGAAATTCTCCAAGCCAGGTTCTGGCTGTAACAGACTCAGTCAAAGACCATGTGAGAAAAGAAACTGGAACAAAAGTCGTTTCCATCGACGGACAGAGAAACGCACAATGGGTAGCTATGGACTACAGCGATGTGATTGTCCATATTTTTCTGCCTGAAGTCCGGAACTTTTATGACCTCGAACATTTGTGGGCAGATGCCAAGCTGACCTCAATTCCCGATCTGGACTGATTGGAATCCACCATTTAAACGAAACAACATATGAACGAAAATACGAACAACAATAACAACAGCAACGGAAACAAGCCAAAAATCAACGTTCCACGTCCCAACCTGACGTGGCTGTACGTGCTGATTGCATTGGTCTTTGCATGGCTGTGGTTTACCAGTGACGGAGGAAGCGCCACAAAAGAAGTAAACTATACAGAATTCAAGGACATGGTAACCCAAGGATATGCCGACAAAATCGTGGCATATGACAACAACACGCTGGAGGTTTACATCAAACCGGAACACATCGTGGATGTATTCAAGAAAGATGCCGACAAGGTGGGAAGAAGTCCTGCCGTAACTGTGCAGATAGGCTCGATGGACACTTTCGACAAATTCATAGAGGAAGAACAGCAAAACGGAAACTTCAAAGGCACGATCCAATATGACAAGAAAAGCGACTACTTCGGAATGCTGTTCTGGAATCTGCTTCCCATTGTGTTTTTTATCGGACTGTGGATATTCCTCATGCGCCGCATGGGAGGCGGAGGAGGTGCCGGCGGCGCTTCGAACGTATTCAACGTGGGACGAAGCAAGGCTCAATTGTTCGAGAAAGGAACCAACCGCATCACATTCAAGGATGTAGCAGGGCAAGCAGCAGCCAAGCAAGAAGTACAGGAAATTGTAGATTTCTTGAAACAACCGCAGAAATATACAGAACTGGGAGGAAAAATTCCCAAAGGAGCATTGCTCGTAGGACCTCCGGGAACAGGAAAGACTTTGCTGGCAAAAGCCGTTGCCGGAGAAGCCGATGTGCCTTTCTTCTCGATTTCAGGATCTGATTTCGTAGAAATGTTTGTGGGCGTAGGAGCTTCACGCGTACGTGATCTTTTCCGCCAGGCAAAGGAAAAGGCTCCGTGCATCATCTTCATTGATGAAATAGATGCAGTCGGACGTGCCCGCGGAAAAAATCCGAGCATGGGAGGAAACGACGAACGCGAAAATACACTGAACCAGCTGCTGACTGAAATGGATGGCTTCGGTTCAAACAGTGGCGTAATCATTCTGGCCGCAACCAACCGTGTGGACATTCTTGACAAAGCCTTGTTGCGTGCAGGCCGTTTTGACCGGCAAATATACGTGGACCTTCCCGACCTGAATGAAAGAAAAGAGGTGTTCGGTGTCCATCTCCGTCCGCTGAAACTCGACAACACGGTAGATGTGGACCTGCTTGCGCGGCAAACTCCCGGATTCAGTGGAGCCGACATTGCCAATGTCTGCAACGAAGCAGCTTTGATTGCAGCCCGCCACCAGAAGAAATCAGTGGGTAAAGATGATTTTCTGGCAGCAATCGACCGCATTGTGGGCGGACTGGAAAAAAAGACCAAAGTAATGACGGCCGCAGAAAAGCGTTCAATAGCACTGCACGAAGCTGGACATGCCACCGTATCATGGCTGCTCGAACACGCCAACCCGCTGATAAAAGTGACAATCGTTCCCCGAGGACGTGCCTTGGGTGCTGCCTGGTATTTGCCTGAAGAACGACAGCTTACAACCAAAGAACAGATGCTTGACGAAATGTGTGCCACTTTAGGAGGACGGGCAGCCGAAGAATTATTCATCGGACATATTTCAACGGGAGCCATGAACGACCTGGAACGGGTTACCAAACAGGCATACGGCATGATTGCATATGCGGGCATGAGCGACAAACTTCCGAACCTGTGCTACTATAGCAGTACAGACGAATACAGCTTTACCAAGCCTTATAGCGAACGTACTGCCGAGATGATTGACCAGGAAGTGCAAAACATGATCAACGAACAGTATACGCGGGCAAAAGAATTGCTGAAACAGCACAGCGAGGGACACAACAAACTGGCGCAACTGCTGATAGAACGCGAAGTAATCTTTGCAGAAGACGTTGAAAAGATTTTCGGAAAACGCCCATGGACGTCCCGTTCAGAAGAAATCATGGCTGAATCAGAAAAGCTGGAAGCTCAGGAAACAAAGAGTCTAGAAAACAAGACAGACGAACAACAGCTGCCAGAGAAGAAAGAAGAAGGCAACGGAGAAAACGGGATTCCGGCTGACGGCAATGCTACTACGGAAACGAACAATAACAGCAAGTAATTAAACTCATCATATCGTGAAAAACAATTTTATACAACGGACAATAACCGGAATTATCTTCGTAGCGGTGCTGGTGGGAGGAATCTTGGGCGGACCGGTTTCATTCAGTATTCTGTTCGCCCTGATTACCGCTCTGACAATCCGCGAATTCGGAACGATAGTCAGCAAGCAGGACGGGGTTCAGATAAACAAAAGCATCTGCATGCTGGCAGGCGTGTTTCTGTTTTTCGGCTTTGCCTATATCGGTATAGCTCCCGGACAGAATGAAATACTTATTCCCTATCTGTTTCTGATCATTTATCTGATGATAGCAGAGCTGTATCTGAAACGGAAAAATCCGTTGCATAACATTGCATACACAATGATGAGCCAAATGTATATTGCACTTCCTTTTGCTGCACTGAATATACTGGCTTTCCACACAAGTCTTACGGGAAGCGCATCGGAGTACAATCCGATACTTCCGCTGTCCATTTTCGTTTTCACTTGGATAAATGATACCGGGGCTTACTGCACGGGGGTATTGTTCGGAAAACATCGTCTGTTCGAACGGATTTCTCCCAAGAAGTCATGGGAAGGCTCTATCGGCGGCGGGGTTTTCAGTACCATAGCGGCAGTCATAATGGCACATTTCTTCCCTTTCATGCCATTAGGAGTATGGATCGGGCTCGGACTTACTGTCGTTGTATTCGGTACATGGGGCGACCTGACTGAATCTTTACTGAAACGCACCCTGGGCATCAAGGATTCGGGCAATATTCTGCCCGGACACGGAGGCATGCTCGACCGCTTTGACAGCACACTGATGGCCGTACCGGCATCTGTTATCTATTTATATGTAATTTCACTTTTCAAATAAAGTCCTAAGACAAACAAGGGGCATGAACTTGAAAGCTAATTATTGCGCAAGTTCATGCCCTTTTTTCTATCCGTCAGCATGTGCGGATTTCTTTCAGCCGTCCGACCATCATCTTAGCCGCACGCTCCGATGCGCCCGAATTTCCCAGAATCCGAATCATTTCATCGTAACCAGACAAGATTTTCTCCCGCTTTTCTCCTCCCGGCAAAATCCCCGCAAGCTCTTTCTTCAGATTATCTGCGGTCATTCCATCTGCCACGAGTTCTGCCACAACTTCATGCCCTGCTATCAAGTTCACCAAAGAGATATATTTCACCTTCAGAATATGGCGGCGCAGAAAAGAAACGAGCTTTCCTGCAGCCGTATAGTAGCACACCACTTGGGGAACACGAAAAAGAGCCGCTTCAAGAGTGGCCGTACCGCTGGTCACAAGAGCGGCAGAAGCATACTTCAGCAGCCTGTAAGTCTGCCCGTAAACGATTTTCGTTTCCGCATCAATATAAGTTCCATAAAAATCAGGCTCAATGCCGGGAGCCCCAGCTACCACAAACTGATAATCCGGAAAACTTTGCGCAGCCTGAAGCATACGAGTCAGGTTATCCTTAATTTCCTGTTTGCGGCTTCCGGCAAGCAAAGCGACAATCGGTCGCGGAGAAAGAGAGTTGTCCGCCAGAAACCGTTCTTTCGTATCGGCAGCATGCTCTGCACAATATGCACCAACAGCATCTACACATGGATTTCCAACGTAATGGACCGGATAATGATGATTTTTGAAGAACTCAACTTCAAATGGCAATATAGAATACAGTTCGTCAATGTCACGCTTGATATTTTTTATCCGGTATTCCTTCCATGCCCAGATTTTCGGAGAAATATAATAGAATACCGGAATTCGAGTATGCGCCTTTACATATTCGGCGATCTTCAGATTAAAGCCGGGATAATCCACTAATATCAGCACGTCGGGATTCCACGAAACGATATCCTTTTTGCAAAAGTCCATATTGCGGAAAATTGTACGCAAATGAAGCAGAACCGGAATAAATCCCATATAAGCCAGTTCCTTATAATGCTTCACCCTTGTACCTCCGGCTTCAGCCATCAAATCGCCCCCGAAAAAACGGAATTCGGCAGAAGCATCTTCCCTTCTGATAGCCCTCATCAGATTAGAAGCATGCAAATCCCCCGAAGCCTCCCCTACAATCAGATAATATCTCATAAATTCCAGTTCCAGTCATTAATCCTTTTCAGCTGTCCATAAGCCGTCATGTCGATCTGGGTGGGAGTTATGGCAACATATCCGTGGTCAAGGGCCCAATGATCCGTATCAGGCGCGTCAGGTTCATTGTTTACATAAACTCCTGTCATCCAATAATAGACATCCCCATGCGGATGTTTTCTTTCAGCAAACTCGCTTGCCCACACACCGTCAGTCTGCCGGCAAACCTTTACCCCCTTCAGATCCGGTACATCAGGAAAGTTCACATTCAAGCAAACTCCCACAGGCAGCCCTTCGGCCAAAACATTTGCAACGATACGGCGCACATAAGGCAAAGTTGCAGAGAAGTCAGCATCGGGAGCATGGTTACATAAAGAAAATCCCACCGACGGTATTCCTTTCAGACAGCCTTCTATCACCACTCCCATTGTTCCGGAATAATGGACATTAACCGAAGAATTATCTCCATGATTGATGCCCCCTATCACCATATCAGGCATACGCGGAACAAAAGAATTCAACGCGAGTTTCACACAATCAACAGGAGTTCCGCTACATTTATAGACTGTCACCCCCGGCTCCTCAGAAACCAAACTGCAGCGCAGAGGCACTTGCGACGTAATGGCTCCCGAAGAACCGGAGCGGGGACCGGAAGGGGCCACCACAATCAAGTCAGCCATAGGGCGCAAAGTTTCAATGAGTTCCTTAAGTCCTTTAGAGTCAAAGCCGTCATCATTTGACAACAGCAGCAATGGTTTTTCTGTCATATATAAGCGTTTCGTTTAGCGAGCGTAAAGTTACAACAAATCTTAATCTTATCAAACCGGCAATCGGATTTAAACGAAAATTCCTATCTTTGCCAACGCTGAAGTTATTAACAAAAGCTGTGACTTATCAACATTTCATCAAAAAGTAACCCTCCATTGATGGAAAGTGTCACATATTATTAGTTACTTCGCAATCAGATTAAACTGATTAATATGGGAAAAATTATTGCTATAGCCAATCAGAAAGGTGGAGTCGGAAAAACCACAACCACCATCAACTTGGCTGCATCTTTAGCTACTCTCGAGAAGAAAGTACTAGTGATTGACGCTGACCCACAGGCTAATGCCTCATCCGGTCTTGGTGTAGACTTGAAAGATATTGACTGTTCAATCTACGAATGTCTTATCAACCAGGCGGATATCCGGGAAGCCATTTATACGACAGACATTGACGGGCTGGACATCATTCCTTCTCACATCGACCTGGTTGGAGCAGAAATCGAGATGCTCAACCTCGAAAAAAGAGAAAAAATCATGCGCCAGGCTCTTGAACCAATGAAAGGGGAATACGACTACATCCTGATTGACTGTTCGCCTTCTTTGGGACTGATAACCATCAATGCGCTTACAGCAGCCGATTCTGTAATCATTCCGGTACAATGCGAATATTTTGCCTTGGAAGGAATCAGCAAGCTGCTGAACACAATAAAAATTATAAAAAGCAAACTGAACCCGTCGCTGGAAATTGAAGGATTCCTGCTGACTATGTTCGATTCACGCCTCCGACTGGCAAACCAGATTTACGATGAAGTGAAAAGGCATTTTCAGGAGCTGGTATTCAAGACAATCATCCAGCGGAATGTCAAGTTGAGCGAAGCTCCCAGCCACGGCATTCCGGCCATTCTGTATGATGCAGACTCTACCGGAGCGAAAAACCATCTGGCCTTGGCCAATGAAATTATAACAAGAAACAGTAAGTAAGCAAATGGCAGTACAAAAGAAATATGCATTGGGACGAGGGCTTGACGCTCTGATTTCAAGCGAAGAAGTGAAGACGTCAGGTTCTTCATCAATCAATGAAATCGAGCTGAGCAAGATCTCTGTCAATCCGAACCAGCCGAGAAGGGAGTTCGATCCGATCGCCCTGCAAGACCTGGCCGAATCTATCGGGGAAATAGGTATCATCCAACCGATAACCTTGAGGCAACTGTCGGAAGACTCTTATCAGATCATTGCAGGAGAACGGCGCTATCGGGCATCCGTAATGGCCGGACTCACAACAATTCCCGCCTACATCCGCACAGCCGATGACGAGAATGTGATGGAAATGGCACTGATTGAAAATATCCAGCGAGAAGACTTGAACTCGCTGGAGATAGCCTTGGCATACCAGCATCTCATCGAACAATACGGACTGACGCAGGAGCGGCTAAGCGAACGGGTTGGAAAAAAACGCGCCACCATTACCAACTACCTGCGCCTGCTGAAACTGCCTGCCCCCATACAGATGGCTTTGAAAAACAAAGAAATAGATATGGGACATGCCAGAGCGCTTCTTGCGCTGGACGATCCGAAAACCCAAATCAAGATATTCAACGAAATCATTTCACAGGGATACTCGGTCAGAAAGGTTGAAGAAATCGTAAAAGCACTGGCATCGGGAGAAAGTGTGGAATCGGGAGGAAAAAAGATTACTCCTAAAGGCACGAAACTTTCAGAAGAATATACCATGCTGCAGAATCATCTCTGCTCTTTTTTCGGAACAAAAGTGCAGCTATCATGCACTCCGAAAGGAAAAGGAAAGATCAGCATTCCTTTCAACAGTGAATCAGACCTTGAACGTATAATGGAAATTCTGGATTCCTTGAAGAAATCGGAATAAACAACAGACAATTTGAAACCGCATACATTTACATATATTCTGTCCTTCTTGCTGTTCTGCTGCGCTTCATTCATGGGATACACGGAAGCGCATGCCCAGCGTGCACGCAAGCACCGGGAAAGAATCCTGTCGGCAGACTCCATCCGGGCCATGGACCGGAAAGACTCGCTTCAGGCAATCAGCTTGAAAGACACGCTCACATTTGCCCGTGATTCTGCCGAGTGGCTGGAAAATGAAAAGATCGCATCCCTCGAAGCGCCGATAGACACGGCCGAACTGGCACGAAAGAATGATTCAATCCAGTCAACGGTTCCAATGCCGCAGCAAGAGAAGAAACGGTGGATCCCCAACTCTAACAAGACGGTATGGCTCAGCCTGGTTATACCCGGAGCCGGACAAATATACAACAGAAAATACTGGAAGCTGCCTATTATCTACGGAGGATTTGTCGGTTGTGCCTATGCGCTGACGTGGAACGGGCAAATGTACAAGGATTACTCTCAAGCCTATCAGGACATCATGAGCAACAATCCGAACAACAACAGCTATGAAGACTTCCTTCCCCCCGGCGTAGACGTGAATGACAGACTGGAACATTATCAAGACCTTTTCAGAAGAAGAAAAGACTTATACCGCCGGCAAAGGGACTTAAGCATATTCGCCTTTATCGGAGTATATCTGCTCTCGGTGATCGACGCATACGTAGATGCCGAGCTTTCTGATTTCGATATCAGCAAAGACCTGACCATGACATGGCAGCCGACAGTTTTTAACGATGCGTTCCGAGGCCGTCCGCAAGGAATCGGAGTGCAATGCAGCATTAATTTTTAAACCATGAAAAAACTATTATTCAGCTTATTTACCTGCACAACCCTCAGCATATCACTGCTTTCGGGACAAGAAACGGAAAAGAGTATTGTCATTAGTGCAGCAGACGGACAAAAGGAGGAAATTGATTTGCCCCAGGGCATGATCTCTACAACAGACAGCCTGTATCTTGACTGGATATCAAAGCACTATATCAACCCGAACGAAAACTGCACCATGCGCACCGAGAATCCGCCCGTCAGCGACTCCATCTATATGGACCGGCTCAAACGGATTCCCGCAATTATAGAAATGCCATACAACGAAATTGTACGGAAATTCATTGACATGTATGCAACCCGCCTCCGGCAGAAAGTAGCGTTTATGCTGAGCGCAAACAATTTCTATATGCCAATTTTTGAAGAGGCGCTTGACCTGTATGACCTTCCGCTCGAACTGAAATACCTTCCGGTCATCGAATCGGCATTGAATCCGATGGCAACTTCCACACAAGGAGCCACCGGATTATGGCAATTCATGCTGCGCACAGGACAAGTATACGGACTGAAAGTCAACTCGTTGGTCGATGAACGGCGCGACCCAATCAAGTCTACACGTGCCGCAGCCCGTTACCTGAAAGACCTGTACGACATCTATCAGGACTGGAATCTGGTGCTGGCAGCCTACAATTGCGGACCGGGAACCATCAACAAAGCTATCAGACGCGCAGGAGGCGACAAAGACTTTTGGGAAATATACAATTATCTCCCAAAGGAAACCCGAGGATATGTTCCGGCATTCATAGCGGCAAACTACATCATGACCTATTATTGCGAGCATTACATCAGTCCCATGGAAATGAGAATGCCCGAAAGCACGGATACCATCCACGTTTCACGCCCGCTGAACCTGAACCAGGTTGCCGACGTATGCAAAATCAACATTGACGAACTTCGCGCACTGAATCCGGAATTTAAGAAAGACCTCATACCCGGAAACGAAAAGCCGTATGCACTGCGGCTTCCGACAAACATGGTCAGCACCTTCATCGACAAGGAAGACAGCATTTACGCTTACAAGGCAGACACCTACCTGACAAGACGCTCAACCGTTGCGGTAAAGAATGCAACGGGAACAAGCAAAGGAAAAGCCGTGTACCACCGTATTCGCAACGGAGAAACTTTAGGTGGAATAGCAGCCAGATACGGTGTGAGTATCAATCAGTTACGCAGACTGAACGGAATAAAGGGAAGTAATATACGGGCTGGTAAGTCGCTCAGAATCAGATAAAGAAAAACTAACATTCGCTTGCATGATTCATATTTTTTCCTATTTTTGCAAAACAGATTCAAAACGAGGGAGAGAAATATGACAGATGAAAAACTTACGCAAGAGCAAGCAGATGAAAAACTGATTGACGACGCATTTCAAGAGTTGCTGGACAGATACCTTGAAAGCAGGCACAGAAAAAAAGTAGAAATCATCACCAAAGCTTTCAACTTCGCCCGACAAGCGCACAAAGGAGTGCGCAGGCGTTCGGGCGAGCCTTATATACTGCACCCCATAGCCGTTGCACGCATCGCATGCTGTGAAATCGGACTGGGATCTACGTCTATTTGCGCAGCTCTGCTCCACGATGTCGTGGAAGACACAGACTACACGGTAGAAGACATTGAAAACCTGTTCGGACCTAAAATAGCGCAGATCGTTGACGGACTGACAAAAATATCCGGAGGAATCTTCGGGGACAGAGCTTCCGCACAGGCCGAAAATTTCAAAAAGCTGCTGCTGACGATGAACGATGATATCCGGGTGATACTCATTAAGATAGCCGACCGCCTGCACAATATGCGCACCCTCGGTTCAATGCTTCCAAGCAAGCAGTACAAAATTGCAGGAGAAACGCTTTACATCTACGCTCCTCTTGCCAACCGGCTCGGACTGAACCGGATCAAGACCGAACTGGAGGACCTGAGCTTCAAATACGAACATCCGGAAGCTTATCAGGAAATCGAAAACAAACTGAAAGCTACGCAGGCCGAACGTGAAACGGTATTCGAAGAGTTTACCGCACCGATACGGGCACAACTGAACAAGATGGGGCTTCCCTACCGCATCCTGGCAAGAATCAAATCGCCCTACTCCATATGGAACAAAATGCAAAACAAGCACATCACGTTTGAAGAAATCTATGACATCCTTGCCGTAAGAATCATCTTTACCCCCCGAAACGAAGAAGAGGAACTCAACGACTGCTTCAACATTTATGTAGCCATCTCAAAAATATACAAACCGCACCCCGACCGTCTGCGCGACTGGGTAAGCCACCCCAAGGCAAACGGCTATCAGGCTCTCCATGTCACTTTGATGAGCAACAAAGGACAGTGGATTGAAGTGCAGATACGAAGCGAGCGCATGAACGATGTGGCTGAACAGGGATTTGCCGCTCACTGGAAATACAAAGAAGGCGGAGGAAGCGAAGACGAGGGAGAACTCAGCAAATGGCTGAAAACAATCAAAGAGATTCTGGACGATCCGCAACCGGACGCGCTCGACTTCCTTGATACCATCAAGCTGAATCTGTTCGCTTCAGAAATATTTGTATTCACTCCTAAAGGAGAAATAAAGACCATGCCGCAAAATGCGACGGCTCTTGACTTCGCATTCTCCATACACACCTTTCTGGGGAGCCATTGCATCGGAGCCAAGGTCAACCACAAGCTGGTTCCGCTAAGCCATAAACTGCAAAGCGGAGATCAGGTGGAAATCCTTACATCCAAATCGCAGAAAGTGCAGCCGTCGTGGATCAATTTCGCGACCACGGCAAAAGCAAAGGCGAAAATCTCATCCATACTGAAACGGGAAAGAAAGGAATTCCAAATGCAGGGTGAAGACATGCTCAGCGATTTCTTCAAAAAAGAAGGACTGGAATACAATGAGCAAAATATCCAAAAGCTCTGCACACTGCATAATCTGAAATCGGCCGACGAACTGACTTACAAGATCGGACAGAAAAGCATTATACTGGGAGATCTTGAGCGGAACGAACTGAAAGAGAAACCTGCCACAACAAGCTGGAAGAAATATATATCCTTTGCCTTCGGAAGCAGCAAATCCAAACAGCCGCAGCAGGCAGAACAGGCTGCACAGCCTTTGAACATCGACAAGAAAAAGATTGTAAAACTGACTCCCGATGAACTTCAGAAGCATTATATCATAGCAGACTGCTGCAAGCCAATACCAGGGGACGATGTGCTGGGATACATTGATGACAACAACCGCATCATTATCCACAAACGGCAATGCCCCATCGCCGCGCAACTGAAATCCAGCTTCGGCAACCGCCTGCTTGCCGTGCAATGGGAAATAGGCAAGGCCTTGAATTTCCCCGTCAACGTATATATAAAAGGTATAGACGGAATCGGCGTTCTGAACGAAGTGACGCAAATCATTTCGCAGCAGCTGAACGTGAACATCCACAAACTGAACATCGAGTCGAACGACGGAATCTTTGAGGGACGCATCCAACTGCTCGTACATGATGTGGATGACGTAAATACAATCTGCTCCAACCTGAAAAAGCTGGAGCATATCAATAAAGTGACCCGCATCGAGAATTTCGATGATGAAATCACAGACTAACCAGACTCTGGCGCAGAGGCACGAAAATCCGGATTGCGATTCCGTGCTTCTGCGCTAAATACCGGAACACTCACCTCACGTTACGTAATCAAGTTCCTTGCGCATCTGTTCCAGTTCGTCCCTGATGCTTTTCAAACGTTCAAGCACTTCGCTGTTCCGTGCAACACTTTCCGGACCCACCTTCAGACGCTGCTTGGCTCCGGCCAATGTCATGCCTTTTTCCTTAACCAGATAGTATATCTGACGGATATTTTCAATATCTTCTTTTCTGTATTGACGGATGTTTCCACCAACCTTCTTGGGAGAGATTATCGGAAACTCCTTTTCCCAATACCGCAACAATGATTCGTTCACCCCAAACATCCGGGCAACCTCACTGATGGAGTAATACAGTTTCAATTCCTTGTTTGTCTTGAAAGCCATATGTCTAGTCTTTTAGTCGTACACCTTACCGTGATTTGAAGCGATTTCTATCATCCTGTCATACTCGTCGGCACTCAAATCCATGAAATAATAGTTTACGGGATTCACAACCTGCCCCTTGACATGCACTTCATAGTGGAGATGCGGTCCCGTACTCTTGCCCGTGCTGCCCACCTCTCCTATCACTTCACCTCTGACCACTTCCTGCCCCACCTTCACCTTTATTTTGCTGAGGTGCGCATAACGTGTAACGTATCCGAATCCATGATCAACGGTGATGCAGTTGCCATAAAGCCCGTCCCATCCGGCCTGTTTCACCTTGCCGTTTCCGGTCACATACACAGGCGTGCCAACATTGGCCGAGAAATCCATGCCCGCATGAAACTTGACTGTCTTGTAAATGGGATCAATGCGCATGCCATACCCCGAGGCCGTCTGCTTCAGGTTTTTGTTGGCCACCGGCTGGATGGCCGGGATGCATGTCAGCATCTTGTCATGCTGCTTGCAAAGAGCCACCACTTCGTCAAACGACTTCGACTGGATGTATATCTGACGCGCAAGCAAATCCATCTTGCGCGTCGTATTGATGACAAGCTCACTGTTTGCCATCCCCACCAGATCCTGGTAACGGTTGGTATTATGATAAGTTGCAGTACGCAGCTCTTCAGGCAAGGGATCGGCCTGCATGATCACCCGATACAGATTGTCGTCACGCTGCTGCAAACGCGACATCACCTCTTCCGCCTCATCCAGGCGGCTCGACAAGATGTTGTACTGCGAAACCAGCCGGGCATTTTCAATCCGGAGATTCTTTTCCGAAGGAGATCCGAACACCAGAAGCAGCGCGATAAAGCTTCCGGCACCCAGCCCCATTCCCACAAACAAACGCCTCAAGTAACTCAGCACCCGCTGCCTGACGGTAGGATAAATCCGGTCGTACGTACGGGTCCGAGGGTTATAGATATAGTAAACTTTACGCATTCACGTCCTGATTTGAAGTTTTTTAAGGCACAACATATCAAGTTTTTGTACCAAACATACAGACAAAAATAATAAAACCGATTATCTTTGCAAATCGATTTTGAGAATATTAACTACAAGACAAGATAGCGATTATGTTGACAGCAAATGAAATTCGTGACTCGTTCGTCAAATTTTTCGAGTCTAAAGGACATCAGATCGTTCCGTCAGCACCGATGGTCATCAAAGACGATCCGACACTGATGTTTACCAATGCAGGCATGAATCAGTTTAAAGATATCATTCTTGGAAACCACCCTGCAAAATACAAACGCGTCACCGACTCACAAAAGTGTCTGCGCGTAAGCGGAAAACACAACGACCTGGAAGAAGTGGGCCATGACACCTATCACCATACCATGTTTGAAATGCTAGGAAACTGGTCGTTCGGCGACTATTTCAAGAAAGAAGTCATCGGATGGGCATGGGAATACCTCGTGGATGTGCTGAAAATCAATCCGGAAATCCTCTATGCAACCGTATTCGAGGGCAGTCCGGAAGAAGGACTTGAACGCGACAACGAGGCGGCTTCCTACTGGGCAAAGTATCTGCCGGAAGACCATATCATCAACGGAAACAAGCACGACAACTTTTGGGAAATGGGAGAAACCGGCCCATGCGGCCCGTGTTCGGAAATCCACATCGACCTCCGGCCGGATGAAGAAAAGGCTAAAGTTCCCGGACGCGAACTGGTGAACAAGGACAATCCGCTGGTAATAGAAATCTGGAACCTGGTGTTCATGCAGTACAACCGGAAAGCAGACGGAAGCCTGGAACCGCTTCCGGCAAAGGTTATTGATACCGGCATGGGATTTGAACGCCTCTGCATGGCATTGCAGGGCAAGAAGTCGAATTACGACACCGACGTGTTCCAGCCTATAATCAAAGCCATCGGCGACCTTGCAGGCGTTACTTACGGCAAAGATCCGAAAGTAGACGTTGCCATGCGTGTAGTGGCCGATCACATCCGCACAATTGCCTTCTCCATCACCGACGGACAGCTGCCGTCGAATGCGAAGGCCGGATACGTCATCCGACGCATTCTCCGCCGCGCCACACGCTACGCCTATACGTTCCTCGGACAAAAGCAGGCATTCATGTACAAACTTGTTCCGGTACTGATAGAAAACATGGGAGGCGCCTATCCCGAACTGAAAGCTCAGCAGACGCTGATCGAAAAGGTGATGAAAGAAGAGGAAGAAACTTTTCTCCGCACACTCGAAACCGGCATACGCCTGCTCGACAAGGTTATGAACGATGCCAAGGCAGCCGGGAAAAAGGAAATCAGCGGCGTAGACGCATTCACGCTGTACGACACCTTCGGCTTCCCGCTCGACCTGACCGAACTGATTCTGCGCGAAAACCAGATGACGGTGAACGAAGACGAGTTCAACGCCGAAATGCAGAAGCAGAAACAGCGGGCACGCAACGCTGCTACCGTTGAAACCGGCGACTGGGTGGTGCTGAAAGAAGGCGAAACCAAATTTGTAGGATACGACTATACGGAATATGAAACAAGCATTCTCCGCTTCCGCGAAGTCAAGCAGAAGAATCAGACCTACTATCAGATCGTTCTCAGCGAAACTCCGTTCTACGCAGAAAGTGGAGGTCAGGTAGGAGATACCGGTGCGCTGGTCAGCGAATTCGAAACCATCGAAATAATCGACACTAAAAAAGAAAACAACCTGCCGATCCACATCGCGAAGAAATTGCCGGAGCATCTGGATGCACCGATGATGGCATGCGTAGACACCGACCGCCGTGCAGCCTGTGCAGCCAACCACTCGTGTACGCACCTGCTGGACGAAGCGCTGCGCCAGGTATTGGGCACACACGTGGAGCAGAAAGGTTCGCTCGTCACCCCCGATTCGCTGCGTTTCGACTTCTCTCACTTCCAGAAAGTTACTCCGGAACAGCTGCGTGAGGTAGAACATCTGGTAAACGCTAAGATCCGCGCGAACATTCCTCTCACGGAATACCGCAACCTTCCGATTGAAAAGGCCAAGGAACTGGGAGCCATCGCGCTTTTCGGAGAGAAATACGGCGATGAAGTGCGTGTCGTACAGTTCGGTTCGTCCATCGAATTCTGCGGCGGCACACACGTATCGGCCACGGGAAAGATCGGAATGGTGAAGATCATCTCCGAAAGTTCGGTAGCTGCCGGCGTACGCCGTATCGAAGCGGTTACCGGAGCCAAGGTAGAAGAAATGCTCGATTCCATCCAGGACACGCTCGACGACTTGAGGGCATTGTTCAACAATGCGCCTGATTTGAAAGCGGCCATCAGAAAATACATTGACGAGAATGCCGGTTTGAAAAAGCAAGTAGAAGCGTTCATGAAAGAAAAAGAAGCCGACATAAAGGCGAAACTGATTGAGAGCGCAAAAGAAATCCACGGCGTAAAAGTTATCAGGTCTGTTCTTCCGATGCCTGCCGATACGGTCAAGAACATCGCCTTCCAACTGAAAGGACAGATTCCCGAAAATCTGTTTGTGGCCATCGGAAGCGCATTCGAGAACAAGCCCATGCTGACCGTAATGATCAGCGACGACCTTGTGAAGAACGGACTCAACGCAGGCCAGCTGGTGCGCGAGGCTGCCAAACTGATTCAAGGCGGCGGAGGCGGCCAGCCTCACTTCGCAACGGCGGGCGGCAAGAACCCCGACGGACTGAGTGCTGCCGTAGACAAGATCATCGAACTGGCCGGATTCTGACAAGCCGTCACCATCCACATCAAAGGAAAGCCTCAAGAGGAAGACAAGTTTTCTTCTTGAGGTTTTCCTTTTTCCGCCAAATAAAGACATACATACCGGCCCATATGCTTTATCTCCAGGCTGGAGATATAAATCTTCAGTCTGAAGATACATATACTTAACCTAAAGACACATATCTCTACCTTAAAGACGGAGATATCATGAAAGGTATGATCATTTTTTCATCCGGATAATCACATTTTCACCCCTCATAACTGCACTTAGGCCAGTCATAGTAAAAACAGCCAAAACTGTCTTTTTCTTAATCCAGAAAGTCTTATTATCTTACGCATTATTAATTTAAAAGATTAAAGCTATGAAGACATTAAAAAATTTCTGGTACATCGCAGTTTTGCTGCTTTTCTTTACGCCGATTCTTACATCCTGCGGCGACGATGATGGAAGCATCAGTTTAGGAACCCCAAAGTATGAATCCGTCAGCGGAAAATACAACATCACTTCACCCGGCTCCCAATACAGAAGCATCGAACTGGGAGCAAGCGGAAACTACATTGTCATCACTGGCAGCAGCTACTATGCACAACAGGCAAGAAGCGGACAAAAGAAAAGCAGCTTCTTCTATCAGGACAAGACCGATGCGTCGCGCGCAACAAACTACAACGGCATCATTTACGGCACATACACCCAACTCGCTGACGGAAGCTTCGATCTGGAAGGATTCGGCATCGTCAAAATCATCTATGCCGAAGACAAGACAGTTACAGGCATCGAACTGACTCCCGAAACAGGCGGCCCGGTGACCCTCACCGTAGAAAAAGAAGAGGTGATGGCCGACGACGACATGACAAACGCATTGTGCCGCACCTGGAGAATGGATAAACTGGAAATAAATCTAACGGAAGGCGACCAATCATTCAGTGCCACCGTAACACGCGACAACTGGCAGGATTATGAGATAATGGAAACATTCGGTGACGAAGTGCTTTTCTCCAAGTCAGGAACATATATGGTTACTTACGTAGATGGAGCAATCGGCATCTCATCATGGAAATGGAAGAACAAAGATGCAGGAACCATATTTTATTCGTGGGACAACCAATGGTATGAAGATGAGTTCGTCACTTTGAGCTTCTCCGGAAACACGCTCATCATACACGAAGTTTATGAAGAAGATGATTACGAGTACTACAAAGAAGAAACTTATACCTATCTGGTAGCAGAATAGCATGAACTGCCCGTTCCGCCGCAGGCTTATCCCCAGAATACAGTCCGCGGCGGAACATTCCGCATCCGTCACCCCTCCGTCTGCTTCTCCGGCCAATTCACCAGATAAAGCCGCTCCGTGGCACGGGTAAAGGCCGTATACAGCCACCGGTAATAGTCAGGCGAAATCATCTCCTCCGCCAGGTAGCCTTGGTCAATGAACACACGCTTCCATTGTCCGCCCTGAGCCTTATGGCAGGTCACGGCATAAGCATACTTCACCTGCAAAGCATTGTAATAAGAATCTTCTTTCATCTTCTTCATCCGCTCGCGCTTTACGCTTACATCCGCATAATCTTCGATCACATTGCTGAAAAGCTGTTCATTCTGTTCCCGGGTCAGGGCAGGCGCATCGCTGTGCAGCGTATCAAGCAAGATTTTGGCCTCCAGTTCCAAGCCCTGATAGTCAGGAAATTCCAGCAGGACATCGGCAAAACGGAACCCGTACATTTCGCGAACTTTCCGTACCCTGCGAACCACAGCGACATCACCGTTGGCAATAAAATCAAGCTCCTTGCAGTCTTTTCCCCAGAAATAGTTGTTCTTGGCCACCATCAGTACATCCCCGGCATTCAGTTCGTCTTCCCTATACAGAATCGTGCTCCGAATCCCCTTATTGTACAAATTCGCCCGTTTGTTGGACCGGCAAACGATAATTGTTTCGTCCATTCCGGCATATTCGTAGCACTCGCTGATGGTTTCTATCAGTTCGCTTCCGGGAAGCATCTTCACATCCGGAAAGCCTTTCAGCCGTATTTTGGGCAACGAAAAGCAGTCTTCTTGAGTAATCAGCATACGGAGGAGCGTAGCATTGCAGAGAATCCCTGAGTTTCCGGCCTGCCTCACCACCTGCGTAAGGTTGCATTCCGACACCTGCAATCCATAGCCTTCCAGCATGGAACGCGATAAAGCAGGACTTTCTTCTTCCCCCACAGGGGGCAGCTGGGCAGTATCCCCCACAAGCATCATCCGGCATCCGTTCCCATTATAAACATACTGAACCAGATCGTCCAGCAGGCGTCCCGTTCCGAACGATGTCCCCGACAATCCTTCATTCGCAATCATCGAAGCCTCATCCACAACAAAGAGCGTATCTTTCAAAAGATTGTCCCCCATCACAAAATTATCCGTTTCATTTGAAAACGCTTTCTGACGGTAAATCCGCCGATGAATGGTATAAGCTGAATGATTGGAATGGTGTGCAAAGACCTTTGCTGCCCTTCCCGTGGGAGCAAGCAGCACATACTTCCGGTTCAGCTCGTCAAGCGTCCGTACCAGAGCGCCGACAATCGAAGTCTTTCCCGTTCCGGCATATCCCTTCAATACAAACACGGCCTCGTCTGAGGGTGAAACAAGAAAATCGGCAAACTTCCTGACCGCATTCTCCTGATCAGCAGTGGGAGGATGCGGAAAATTCAGCCGGATCCGTTGGAACAAGTCATCTGTAAGCATAGCGTCGAAATAAAATAAGTGGCGACATCAAATCGTTCAAGCAAATTTACTATTTTTGTGACACGAATATAAAGCAAAAAAACAACAATCAGACAAGATGCACGGAAATATTGCAGACAAAACAACAAACCACTCTAACTTTAAAGAGCATGATAGACTTTAACCAACCCGACCGATATACCTTATCCATCCGACTAAGCACCGACGGATTTTCATTTGCCATCCATCCGGACGAAGGCGGAGAGGACGTGCTGTTCCGCACTTTCCATGTCAACCCGCAACATTCCATGGCTGCGAACGTAAAAGAGTTTTTGGCCGAAACGGACACGCTGAAACATGCTTTCCGGCAAACCAACATACTCATCCATACGTCAAGGTATACACCGGTTCCTTTCGAGCTTTACGAAGACGATCAGACAGAACTGCTTTTCTATCAGAACCTTCCCAAGCAGAACAACGAAATCATTCTCTGCAACATTCTGAGCAAGAGCAATATCGCCATATTGTTCTCCATCGACAAGCTGACACACCAACTGCTTTCAGACCACTTTCCGAAAGCGCGCTTCTTCGCATCAATCAGCCCCACAATCGAATACCTCACTCTGCGGAGCAGAAAAAACGGAAACAGCCGCGCTGAAGTGTTTGCCATCCTTCACCAGAAATCGCTCGATCTGTTGGCGTTCAAGAATCAGAAGCCTGTCCTTGCCAATTCGTTCAAAGCCTCGAACATGAACGACAAATGCTACTACCTGCTCAATCTCTGGAAGCAGCTGAATCTTGACCAACAGCAGGATGTGCTGTATGTATCCGACGGAATGCAGCAAAAAAAACAGGAAGATTTTCTGAAAAGATTCATAAAGAACATTTCGTTTATAAATTCACAGACAGAACCGACACCTTACAGATATCCTTCAGATATTCCATTTGACATGTTATCATTGGACCTGTGCGAATAGGCAACATAAACCAAGCTTATATGACTTCTCTTAAACATTAAAAGGAGTGCAGAAATCCGGCAAGCCGATATTTCTGCACTCCTTATAACAATCTGTTTATTCAACCGTCACCGTTACATAATAGTTTTCCGAAAAGGCACGCACCTCATATTCATCCGTTTTTACAATGGTCGTAGTAGCTACATCCGTCACGTCCATTGTTTCATTCGGATCAAACGTCAATACGCGGAAAGAACCCTTCGAACCATTCAATGCCTTGATATAAATGTTCTGCACACCGCCTGCAGCATTGGGCCATGTCATTTCGTATGCTCCGGAAGCATTTGGTGTTAATGTATTTCCATCCTTATCAACCACCGCATAGTCTGTACCGCAAACCAACTGAACACCTTCATCCCCGGGCACGGGAGTCGTGTAATAATAAACCGTGGGACTATAAGACCGCACATACCTGCTATGGAACTGCGTCGGGACAGTCAAAGTTTCCCCCTGAGCCACTGAATAAATTACATCATTGCCTCCAGGAATGGTTCCCCACTTTTCAAAACCATAATAATAAATGTGGGCGGAAGCGGGATCTCCATCTTCCCACTCTTCATGATCGTTGCTGCATCCTGTCAATGCGCAACAGATGCAAAGCATAAAAAGAAATGCTATTCTATTCTTAAATGTATTCATAAATCAGATCTTCATTAAAATTCTACCAGTTTGGATTTTGTTTGATGTTTCCGCCGGAAGTGGCCAGTTCGTACGACGGTATAGGATACAAATAGTCCCTGTCCGGATTAAAACTGCGGCCGGTGCCGTCTTCCACGACATAGATATCAGCCTGGTCATAAAGTTTCGCACCGTTGTACATGCCGTCGGCTTCCGTAAGCCTTCCGGCTAGTTCGTTGCGGGTCATTGCACTTTCGTCTTCATTAAAAAACAAGCCAAGCATCGGCTGAGGCAATACGTCTTCTGCCGTCTTCCACCGTATGATATCATCATAATGAAGACCCTCATCAATGAACTCAACCATACGTTCTCTGCGAATCTCCTCCAACATATTCAGTCCGTTGGCACTGACAAATTCATTCGTCAACGCTACATTGAAACCAGAACGTCCGCGCACTGCGTTTATGGTCTTTTCCAAATCATCGTTAGAAATAGAACCCTTGTACTCATACAGAGCCTCCGCATAAGAGATAAGCACCTCTGCATAACGGATAACCATCTTGTCAACCGTCTCCCTTCCGTTTGTATCAAATTCACTGTTCATATATCCTTTTTTTATCGGATAAGCATAAGTATTTCCAGCATTGACATTATCAAAGGGCCTATAAACAGCACCTTTAAAAGCATCTGCTTCTCTATATTTAAACACAGTCATGGCAAGGCGGGGATCTCTATGAGTAAAAATATCATCATAATGTGTATCCGGCGACTGGCCATAAGCAGACTTGCCTTTCGGAAGACCGTCATCATACAGAAAATTATCAATCATCTGGCGTGTGATTCCTCCCTGTGTAGCCTTGGTAGACGACTGATTATGATAGACAATCGCATTCGATGCTCCGTTCGGTCCATAAAGTTTCACGAAGATATTCTCTTTGTTCTGCCGTCCTTCCCCGTCAAAATAGAACAAGGTCTGGAAATTCGGATAAAGTTCATGCTTTCCTTCGCTCATAAGTGTTTGAGCCGCATCAATCGCTTTCTTCAGATGGGCCTTGCTGTCGCCTTCTGCCAAATTGTGATACTTTATATAAGTACCCTCATACAAACCGATACGTACAATCATAGCCAAAGCTGCCGAACGGGAAACACGTCCCCAATTGCTGTCATCAGACAATTCATCAATGTCCGGCAACCATTCACAAGCAAATTCCAAATCAGCGTAGCATTGCTGAATAACCGTTTCACGCGAATCCCGTCCTTTCTTGATTTCCGGGTCGTCCGTTGAAGTGAATACCTTCAGTATAAGGGGAACGTCCCCATATTTTTTAACCAAATCAAAATAATAATAAGCACGGAAAAAACGTGCCTCGGCAATCCATCTGCTGCGGACTTCTTCCTGCAGCGGCGCTTCTCCGCCTTTTACGATTATATTGTTGCACACACCGATTTTATTATACGGATCACTCCAGTCATTATCCCTTTCCGGAACGCTTCGGTTTCCGGAAGAAACATCATCCGGCACATAGCTCACCAGTTCATCGGAACGGAAGTCATGTCCGTTTCCTGTCAAAAATCCTGGCAGATCCACATAAAGCCGGTTGCATGCTCCCCGCAAGTCGGTTTCTGTTTTCCAGAAAGTCTGGTCTGTCAATGTCGTTTCCGGATATTTGTCCAACGAACATCCGCTTATCATTATTGCACCAAATATCAGTGCGGAAATTCTCTTCATCATGTTTCAAGTTTTAGAAGGTTATATTCAATCCCAATGTCCAGCTGCGGAAGAATGGATACAGACTTCTCGTAGCATTGTTCTTTGCTTCAGGATCTATGACAGAAAACATGTCAGTAATCTCAAACAGATCTTGTCCTGTCACATAAATTCTCAGTTTCTCCATGTATTTCTTGCTGATGGGCACTGTATATCCCAACGTAACATTCTTCAAACGGAAATAAGAAGCATCTTGCAGCCAACGGTCGGCAGGCTTGCTGTTAAAGTCATCCGACTTGTACTGATAAAGGCGCGGCCAATAAGCATCCGTATTGGTTTCCGTCCAATAATCTCTATGAATGGTCCAAGGCATCAGTTCGTCCTTAAACAGAGGAAACATATCTTTGCTTAACATCACATCGCGCTTGCCAACTCCTTGGAACATAAGCGACAAATCGAAACCTTTCCATTGAGCAGACAGACTGATTCCATACAAATAGCGGGGAGTAATGTTTCCCAAACAAACCAAGTCGCCATGATTTTCAGCAGTACCTTCACCTGAACCGATTGTATGGTCAGCATCTCCTTGGGCGACATATTTAACATCACCTCCCGAAATAACACCGTCATTGAAAGTAGAGTATCCCGGATGATCCGCCTTGTATTGCAGATATTCTTCACGGCTCGACCAAAAACCGTCTGTCTGATATCCCCAAATCGTATTGATAGGATAGCCTTCCAGCAATTCTACCAATCCCTCACCGATATAGCTGGCACCGTCATATCTGACGAGTTTGTTGTTGCTATCCGAAATATTGAAGGCTATCTGATAGCTGAAATCCTTGATCTTATCTCTCCAGCTGATATTGAAGTCCCATCCCCAGGTCTTCAGTTTGCCCACATTCATATTAGGGACATCAATACCAATCTGTGAAGGCAACTGCAAAGCAGAAAGCATATCATTGTTAAACTTCCAATAATACTCAAATGTTCCGCTCAGACGATTGTTGAACAAGCCGAAATCAATACCCAAATTAGTGGTTTCCACCGTTTCCCAAGTTTTATCCTCCGATGCCAGACTCGCCTGATAATACCACCGTTCACCGAAATAAGTGGAAGGCATATCACTCTGTGAATAAGAAATCAGCGGAATATAGTCATACAGCCCCAGTACGGCTCCGTTACCCAGCTGTCCCCACGAAGCACGCAGCTTCAAATTGCTAACCCAATCAGCATTGAACCATTCTTCTTCATTCACTCTCCATGCTGCCGAAACTGAAGGAAAGGCTTTCCAGCGTTTGGAAGGAGCCAGACGGGAACTTCCATCATAGCGCAAATTAGCCTCCAAAAGATATTTCTCCTTATAGTTATAGTTGATACGCCCGAAGTAGGACATCATGGCCCACGTTTCAATGTTATCACTCAAACTGCTGTTCGTGGCAATGGAACTGTCATAATAATTGAACGAATAAAAATCGTTCGATAACATATTGCGGGCTATCCCTTCAATACCGTCCAAGCGATAGTTTTCATACGACGTACCTGCAAGGATGCTGAAGTTGTGCTTGTCTTTCAGGCTGAAAGAATAATTGACTGTAGCTTCCAGCAAATCATGGTAAGACGAGTTCTTCGCTTTTGTCAATGAGTTAGCTGGATTAAGTGTCCGCTGCACAGCACCCGTCTGCTTATACCATGTAAGTGTACAGCTGTTGCTGACTTCAGAGTAATATCCGGCATTGCGCGATGCACTCAGGTTGATGCGCAGATTCTTTACAAAATCCTTGATTGTCAACTGAGCCTTTCCGATAAATGCTTCATTCTTGGTGGTTGTTACGCCGGCATTCTTCATAATGTCGATGGCATTATTCTGCAAATCACCGTTATAGATGTTCGGATAGTTCTCCGCTTCAGGCTGATAAATGGGCTGACGTCCGCGGTTGGAGTAGAGAAGCGACATGATATCGGCCGCACCATATGAGTTTTCGTTTCTCTCTCCTCCCTGATACTGGATATTGACGCTCAAGTCCACATATTTGTGAAGGCTGGCATTCATCTTTGCCAGGAGATTATAACGGTCATAATCATCCGGACCATATTGCAACAGACCGTTCTTATAATAATAGTTGGCAGACACCAGATAATTGACCTTGTCGGTCCCTCCGCTTACAGACACCGAATGATTGTGCTGCAACGTAAAGTTTTTGGTTCCTTCACCCAACCAGTCCACACTGTCAAACAGATCCCAGCGACCGTTTGCCAAAGGACGGTAATTGAAATTCGGATTTCCCACCCACGATGACTTTTCCGCATTCCATTCAGGACCACCTGTCGGAATACGCGACAGATTGATAAATTCCTGCTCTTCCCAAGCTGGAATACGCTCGGGCATATTCCCGGGAATATTAAAAGAAACATAACCGTTATAAGAAACCTTAGGCTTTCCTTCCGTACCGTTTTTCGTGGTAATCAGCACCACTCCGGCAGCAGCACGGGCACCATATATGGCACACGAAGCGGCATCCTTCAAAACAGATATAGACTCTATGTCATCTGCATTCAGCATTGACATATCACCCTCGACACCATCAATAAGAACCAAAGCCGAAGCTCCGTTTACGGATGAATATCCACGGATCTGCATTCCGTCGGTTTCCGCTCCCGGCTGTCCGCCAGTACGCGTAATTGTCACGCCAGGCATTTCTCCCTGCAAAGCAGACAACACGTCTGTAGAAGGTTTGGAAGCAATCTGTTCACCGTCGATGGCAGAAACAGAGCCGGAAAGGTTCACTTTCTTTTGCACACCATAACCGACCACAACCACCTCGTCCAGCATTTCCGTATCTTCACTCAGCTTAACAGTAAAGTCGGTTCTGCCTTTTACCGGGATTTCCCGTGAAGAATAACCGATAAACGAAACAACAAGAATTCCATCCTCCGGAACTTCAAGAGCAAATCTTCCATCCAAATCCGTAATAGTACCAGAGGAAGTACCCTTTACAGAAACGTTTGCACCAATTACCGGTCCCATATCATCCAATACGACACCGGAAATCTTCCTCGTCTGTGCGATGTCATCAACGACATCCGTTTTCATTCCTGCCTCCGGCTTATCTCCCCCTCCGGCATAACCGGGAAGACAGAAACAGCCGCCAGCCAGCAGCGAACACATAAGCATACGCTGCACATAACATCTTTTCTTCGACATAGTATTATTTATTTTATGATTAATAAATTACGGGCATAAGGCCCGTGTATTACGGCTGCAAAAATATTCCAACAAGGCCGCCGCAGCTTTCAATTTCGTTGCTATAAATTTCATTAACGTACAATATTGTCCAGCAGAAGAAACGATAGCTTCAATATTGTTTAAAAGGCTTTCAATCCTGTGTAAACATCAAGGAAAAACCGGAGAAGCACCCTCCTCAAGGAGAGGAACTATTGCATTTCATGGACAAAGTTCGTACCTTTGCCTATCGGATAAATTCCGATGAAAGAACCATTAACCAGGCCAAACAATTACCATCTCATGCGAGTAATCAGTGGAATATACAAGCGGAGGCATTTCGATGTGCCCCATACCTTTAAAGCAAGACCGACTACGGATTTCGCCAAAGAGAATCTGTTTAATGTGCTGAACGGCTACATTGACTTTGATGAAGGAGGCATTACGGCTCTTGATCTCTTTTCAGGAACCGGAAGCATCAGCATCGAACTCGTTTCGCGCGGATGCGAACGGGTCATATCTGTAGAAAAAGACCCGCAGCACCATGCGTTCATACGCAAAATAATGAATGAAGTGAAAACCGACAGATGCTTTCCTCTGAAAGGCGATGTGTTCAAATACATACAGAAATGCCACGAGCAGTTCGACTTTATCTTTGCCGACCCGCCCTATGCGCTGCAAGAACTGGCAGAGATTCCGGATCTGATCTTTAAATACAACCTGCTGAAACCAGACGGACTTTTCGTGCTTGAGCATGGCAAGGACCAAAGCTTTGAGAAGCATCCCAACTTCGTTGAGCACAGACACTACGGGAGCGTGAACTTTTCGCTCTTCAAAGCAGCGGAGAAAGCAGACGGACAACCGACTCTGTGACCTTGCTCTTCCACGAACGTTTGTCCCACACTTTCAGCGAAAGCAGCATGCAGTCGCGCTGGTCTGCCAGAAATATTTCCTTCAGGGCCGATGCCGTATCCTTGTCATAAAAAAAGGCATTGGCCTCAAAATTGTGTTCAAAGCTCCGGAAATCCATATTCGTGGAACCGATTGTCGAGAACTCATCGTCCGAAACCATCAGTTTGGAATGAATGAACCCTTTGCGGTAAAGATAGATTTTCACTCCGGCTTTCATCATTTCTGCCAGATATGACAGAGATGCCTTGTGTATCAGCCAGGTGTCCGCCTTTTTGGGAAGCATGATACGCACGTCGACTCCCGCAAGAGCCGCCGTCTGCAAGGCAGTCTTCACTTCTTCATCGGGAAGAAAATAGGGAGTCTGAACATAAAAATAACGACGGGCACTGCAGATGGCCATCATCAGCCCCTGCATAATGTCCCTCCATTCGCCCACCGGATCGGAAGTTACAATCTGCGCAACCACATTTCCCCGCACATCTGTCTTCGGAAAATACTCGGCCGACGTAAACAGCGTTCTGTCCATCGCATACCAGTCTGTAAGAAAAGCCGTCTGCAAGCCATACAC
The DNA here is from genome assembly GCF_030373775.1 of Bacteroides gallinaceum. Taxonomy (NCBI): domain Bacteria; kingdom Pseudomonadati; phylum Bacteroidota; class Bacteroidia; order Bacteroidales; family Bacteroidaceae; genus Bacteroides; species Bacteroides gallinaceum. The sequence goes on from NZ_JAUDEN010000009.1 coordinate 109,307, forward strand.
AACCTTGCCCTCCAGCTTTGCATGCGTGTCGCGCCACACTCCCCACGGAACACCTTTCACATACCTTTCCGCAAGATTCATGCCCCCAACAAAACCCACTTTTCCGTCTATCACTACAATCTTCCGATGATTGCGGTAGTTTACTTTTCCCGTAAACTGGGGAAAGCGGACTTTCAGAAACGACATGACTTCGATTCCTTCGCACAGCATCTGCTCATAAAAGGCATGACTGACTTTCCAGCATCCTACGTCGTCATGCAGCACACGCACTTTCACCCCCTCGCGCGCCTTGTCTATCAGCACGTCACGTACCAGTCTTCCCACCGCGTCGTCTTCAAAAATATAAAACTCTACATGAATGTGGTGTTTCGCCCGGTAAAGCTCCTTTATCAGATCGGCCAGCATAGAAGCTCCGTCTATATAAACGGTCGTCCGGTTACCTCCGAACGGAAGCGCTCCGTTCACATGGCTGAAGAAATTCATCAGCGTCTGTTTTTCGATAGGAGCATGCAGCGAAACCTGAGTCTGGTATTCGGCCATCGGACGCTTGGTCAGACGGGCATACCCTTTCCGGCTGATGAGATGCTCCCTGCGGGTGCTCCGCCCGAAAAAAAGATAAAAGACAAGTCCCGCAACAGGCAGAAAGAACAGCACAAGTATCCATGCCATAGTCTTCACCGGATTGCGGTTGTCAAGTATAACCACAAACACGGTGGTTATGATAACCGCAAAATAAAGGATATAGAATGCGGCCATAAAGACGTGGCTCCAGATTACGATTTCCATCAGAACTTGAATTTCCGTAAAAATACAAGTATTTTGTGAAAAAACAAAAGACAAAACGGATAAAGAACAATATCAGAAAGCCGAAACACATGGAAACAAGTTTATCTCCAGCCTTGGGATATGCATCTCTAGCCTAAAGATATATATCCACGCTGAAGACATACATCTCCAGGCTAGAGATAAGGAACATGAGCCGGCACACCCTCTTCATGGCTTTAGAAACGCCTCGGGCCCGGTCCGTGATGCCCGCCATTGCCGAATCCGCCCGGCCCCATCGGAGCACGCCCTCCCTTGCCTCCGAACAAGTTCAGGCGGTAGATAAAATGAACCATGCAATAGCTGTAGATAGCATTGTATTCGGTATCCTGACGCATGGCTGCCGATATGGTACGGCTGATATTGCTCTGACGGCGCAGGATATCGTAGAACTGCACACTGACCGTAGCCGCATTTCCCTTCAAGAAATCTTGTGAAATCTGGGCATTCCATATCAGCTCGTCACGGTTCATGCTGTTGTCGGTATATCCTCGGCGGGAATTCTGGGATATATCCGTCGAAACCGACATGTTCCAGGGCAGACGGAAATTCGTGCTGGCACCATAGGAGAACTGATACGTGTCCATATTGTTCTGTTCCTGAAAACTGTTCCGCGAATGATTGTACGTCAGCGAACCGTTCAGCGACAGTTCCCACCAGTCGTTCCGGTATGTTCCGCGCAGACGCTCGCTCATTACCAGCTGGCGCGTTTTATTCTTGTCCGTATCCGACAAGGTTTCACGGCTGCTTATATAGCTGACAATGTTGTTGTAGCGGGCCATTGTGAAAGTGTTGATGGTAAACTTCTTGTTCCTCAGAGCCGTATTCGTGCCAAGCATGCCAAACAGATTCCAGTTGCCGTTAATGTTCTCCGGCATCGTACGGTAGCCTCCGGTTGTTTCGTCATATGTCCTTCGGTTGCTGATGTCATTCATCACGTTCTGAAAACTGAAGTGCGTCATCACGCCACGCTGCTTCTCCGTATTGAAGGTATTATAAAAAATCCTCAACGTATTCGTGAACTCCGGTTTCAGCCCCGGGTTTCCAAGCTTTACATTCAGCGGGTCCGTATCGTCCGTAATGGGAAGCAAGTCCGTCATGCTCGGCTGAGAGCTTCGCCCGCGATAGTTTACGCGCAACTGGCTCGTTTTCGAGAAATTATAGCGGAAATCAAGTGTCGGAGTAAAGTTGAACACCGTGCGCACGGTATCTATCGAATAGTCACCCATGGTATAGCTCAGCGTTGAACGCTGGGGCTGGAACGACGCGCCCACATTAAAGCGCATCTTGTTGCGGATCACACGGAGCTGCACCTCAGCCTGATGGTTGAAATAGTTGTATTCGGCGTTCTTGCTCAAGTCGGTATTAAACACGGCCTGGTCAGACAGGAATCCCTGGTTCACGGCCCAGTCGTCCGGCATGTCGAAAGTGGAATTTTCCGTTTTCGAGTTCCTGTACTGGAAGTCATAGCTGAACTGCAGGAAACCTCCCTTGAATATCGGTTCGCTATACGACAGACGCACCGCATAATCAGACGTTCTGGTCGGAGTAGTAATGTAACGGTTCAGAATTTCCGACATCACTCCGTTTGCCAAAGCCTCTTCTGCCGTCTGATAATAATCCGTGTGCGAAGCAGAAAACTGTTCGCTGTCGTTGTTCGTATAGTTATAGCGCATCCTCATCGTAATGTTCCGTCCGGGTTTTCCCAGCCTGCGGTTTACCAGCAGCATCCCCTGCGCGTTGATGTTATCCGCCTTCGACAATGTATTGCGCACAATCGTATTGATAATCTTTTCTTCCGACACCAGCGAAGTGATGTCGTCAGCAGCAACAAGCTCATCGGTGGTCAGCTCCGGATCCTCGTTGAATGTAAAAGAATTAGAGCTGCTTCCGTTGTCTGTCTTTCCATAAGTAAAACGCGGACGGAACATCAGCCATGTCAGCGTATCAGGCTTCCATTCCAGACGGAAATCCGCCTTCAGATTGGTTGACTTGTTGCGCGAAGCGTCAATCGCATTCTTGAACGAGCTGCTTTGGGAAGAAACAAAGGTTTCAGAGTTCTGCTTGCTCCTGACATCGGTATCCTTATAGTTGAAGTTCACGCTGCCTCCGCTTTCCAGCTTTTCCGTTGTAACCGCATAATTGAAGCCGATCATCTTCGTTGCATTCAGCCCGTTCTGGCTTCCTCCTCTGAAGCCACCTCCGCCGCCCGGAAAGCCGGCATCATTCACATTGTTAGCCGATCCGATAACCGTAAACTGATTGCCCCCTACAAGACGGTTTACCATCATCTTTCCGCTGTAGCGGTCTTCAGTTCCGGCAGCCAAGTCCACATTGCCTATCCATCCCTTGTTCAGTTCCGGCTTCACGCTCAGGTCGAGCACCGTTTCTTCTTCGCCATCATCGATACCTGTCATCTTTGCCATATCCGACTGTTTGTCGTATGCCCTGACCTTATCAATGATATTCACCGGGAGATTCTTCATCGCTACATTCGGATCGTCGGCAAAGAATTCCTTGCCGTCAACCATGATTTTGGTAATCTCCTTTCCGTTGATGGTTATTTTGCCGCTTTCGTCCACCTCCGCTCCCGGAAGCTTTTTTACTAGTTCTTCAAGCGCAGAGCCTTCAGGCACACGGTAAGCCGAACTGTTATAGACCAAAGTATCTTCCTTTGCTATCACCTCGGGGGCTTCGGCCACAACCACAGCCTCTCCCAACATGACTGCATCTATCTCAAGCGGTATCTCGCCCATATTCAGACGCGGACGGTTTGCGTTGAGATAAACCGTGCGGAAATCGGACCGATAACCGATATACGAAATTTTCAGCAAATACTTCCCGGGACGTGCGGCAACCCGGAACTTTCCGTCAACATCCGTGACGTTGGCCGCAACCACCGAACTGTCTTTCACTGACAACACTTGCACGCCGGCCTGAATGACCGGAGATTTGTCTGTTCCGTCCACTACGGTTCCCGAAACAGTCACCTTACCGCCTCCGCTTTGTGCAAAAGCAGAAATGGCACCAGTTGCCATCAGCAGTAAACCCAAAACCCATCTTTTCATTATTAAAACCCAATTAAAAATAATATGAATGTGTTTTTGACACGCATCGCTTCCAAAGGTTTAGCGAATCCCCCACTCTTTTAACTTATTTTTCAGATCAAAACAGCAAGCCCGTTCAGGAATGCTCTCCCCATATGTTTCATCCGGAAAAAATCCGGACGCAAAAATACTTATTTGTAAGCCAAAACAAATATCCTTCTAACTTTTTTTCTAATTTTGCCTTCCAAACACTACAGATATGAGCAAACAGGAAATTATCATCTGTCAGAATTTCAAGAAAGAGCTGACTGAAGCTGTCAACGCCCACTCGTTCGACAAGCTGTTCATCCTTACCGACGAACATACCAACGTGCAATGCCTTCCCCTGATAAAGGACATGGACTTCATAAAGGATGCCATACAAATCAATGTCGGTCCCGAAGACATCCACAAGAATCTGGAAACCCTGGCCTATGTATGGAAACAACTGAGCGAAAAAGGCGGCACACGCCATTCGCTGATGATAAACCTGGGAGGCGGAATGATTACAGACCTGGGCGGATTCGCCGCAGCCACTTTCAAAAGGGGCATTTCTTACATAAACATACCTACCACACTGCTTTCGATGGTGGACGCAGCGGTAGGAGGAAAAACCGGAATCAATTTCAATGACTTGAAAAATGAAATCGGCGCATTCTGTCCCGCCGACCAGGTGCTCATCAACAGTGAATTTCTGAAGACGATCGACCGGAGGAACTTATTGTCAGGCTATGCTGAGATGCTGAAGCACGGGCTTATCAGCAACGTTTCTCACTGGGCTGAACTGTTGAAATTCGACACATACGGCATTGATTATACAAAGCTCCAGCAACTTATCGGCGAGTCTGTGGCAATAAAGGAAGCCGTTGTTGAAAAAGACCCGTTCGAAAAAAATATCCGCAAAGCGCTGAATTTCGGACATACCGCCGGGCACGCTTTCGAAAGTTTCTCTCTCCACAACAACCTCCCAGTGCTTCACGGCTATGCAGTGGCGTGGGGAATGGTATGCGAGCTTTACCTGTCGCATATCCGGGTCGGGTTCCCCAAGGACAAGCTCCGCCAGACCATCCAGTTCATCAAAGAAAACTATGGCAAACTCAACTTCACATGTGAGGATTATGAAACGCTGTATAATTTCATGAGGCACGACAAAAAGAATTCTTCATCAGGAATCATCAATTTTACGCTTCTTGCCGATGTGGGGGATATCCGCATCAACCAAACGGCAACACAGGAAGAAATCTACGAACTGCTTGATTTCTATAGCGAAACGATGGGATAGAGAGATCCCCTCTGCCGGCAGGCAAAATAAATTAAGGGCAACAGACAAAATAAAAATTCGCAAAACGCTTGTTTATTCAAAAATAAGCGTTACCTTTGCACTCGCAATTCGGGGTGTAGCTCAGCCCGGTTAGAGTACGCGTCTGGGGGGCGTGTGGTCGCTGGTTCGAATCCAGTCACCCCGACTGGTGAAAATGAAGGAGTTAAGTCGCTGACTTAGCTCCTTTTTACTTTTATATACTGACGGATTACTGACGGTTGTGGTGGAGAATAAATGCTATCAAACATAAAATAGAGAAGAAAATAATTTGTTTTGGCTTGTTCTTATTTTCATCTGTTTACTCGAATGAACTGCAAGTCTTCCCTTTGCTGTGCTTTATTTATGCTTGTTTGTTTAATAATAAAGTAATCGTTGCTTCTTTACAATCACTATCTTCTGTTATAATGCCAAATTGAATGTCTTCATAATTCAGCCATGAGCGGACATTACACTTAAAATCGTCCAGTTCCTTGTTGGTTAACGGGTATTGAGCAGAAACACGAATGCAGACCACAGCATTATTGTATCGACTTAGGTCAAGTTGCTGGTATTTGGTCATTGAATCAGCAATATAGGCTAATCGATTTCCTTGCCCGTTGGTAATGGAATGATAATCATATCGTGTACCGTACTCCACTTGCAATAGATAAGCTAAATCTTTGTACGTGAAACTGCTTCCAGACACAGTAAGTTCTTGTATGATGGACTTCCTTCGTTCCATTTTGCTTTGTATGGAACCATGATTTTTCCAGAAATTTTCAATTATTTCCGCCGGAGAAAAACCATAAAAGGTAATGTCGTATATACAATGCGCGGCTATTTTCTCTTTGCTTAGAGTAGTATTCCTGGGTAAAACAAGCTCTTTAGCCAATTCATTCTCCCAAAAATCCGCGTCTAAAGACTGTATGCTTATCCAATCCTCTTCTTGCTCTATCCAAACTTTTCCAACGAACTCAGGGCTGGGTTGCATATTCCGAAGCATATCGTATGCTTCCCGAAAGGCATAGATATTGTCAAAATGCCCGACTATTATTTCTTTCAAGTAAGGAAGCAAGTCGTCAAATCCTACTTTCATGATTAATTCTTTCACCGTCATGATTGCTCTGTTTTAAAGATTCTGATTGCAAAATAAAGCCTGTGATATGCCATATTAGTGCATAACTTCTATAATTTGATAGGAAATCCTATCCCATTTTTGAGAATATACTCATTCCCGGCATTATGCTCATCGTATTGACCGTATGCTACGGCATAAATCTTGCATCCGTACTTGTGTGCAAAATGTACTGTATTCATCGTGCCGCTCTTCACAGCGCATTGAACGACAATGACTCTTTGTGCTAAAGCTGCTTGCAGTCGGTTACGGGCATACAGTCGTGCAGGATTGGCTTTCACGCCAAAAGGTTGTTCGGAGATAATTAAACCGCCCTTGTCGATAATTTCTTGCTGCAAGAATTCGTTTGCTTTAGGATGGACGATATTTAAGCAGGATGCAACCACTGCAATAGTTTTTCCATTGGCATCTATACATCCTTGATGAGCGGAACTGTCACATCCCAATGCCAATCCACTCACTATGATATTTCCTTTCAATGCATAGCTTTTTGCCAGCTGATAGGCTATATCACATCCGACATCATCAGCGTTTCGTGAGCCAATGACGGCAATGGGATTTTCGTGATAAAGCAACTCCTTATTTCCTAATAGATGGATTAATGTGGGTGCTTCTACGCCAATTTTGGCAAAAGAAGCAGGATAATTTTCCGCATAATAAGGGATAATGCAAATGTCCGCTTCTTTTTCTTTCTCACAAATCATCTTTGCTTTTACGAAGGTTGCCGGATGAAGGGCAATTGTTTCTCGCAATTCTCGTTCCTCTTTACTGCATATATCAGCATAGTGACACCGCAACAAATGCAGGCATGTCAGTTCTTCTATCGAAAATCTATTTCCCATATTCTCATCCTTTTTTCCGCAAAGATGAATAGAAGTGATGCCAATGTAAAGCATTACTTCAATTTTTTCTCATCTTATGCTTTGATGTTGCATATCCTTGACAGAACTTTGCAGCAAAAGATATAGCATTTCCCATTGAGAATGAGAATCTTCTTGAGAGAATTCGCTATATTTGTTTTAGAATTCATCCACTTTAAAAATATACGTGTATGGAAACATTATCAGAACAATTGACCGAACTTTACGAAAGTAAGTGGAACGGCTTAATGGAACAATTGGAAGCCAATGGATTGCGAGACAAACTGCAATGTCCGTTCTTAATTTCTCTGTTGCGCTCGGGACAAAAGAAAGAAGAAAGAGAAAAAGAACAAGCACTAATAGGTTATGATAAATGGTATGCTCAAAAAGGGACCTCTGAACATGAAGAATGGTACACCAAAGCCGACATAAAAATCATGTTCTTTGGTAAAGAGCCAAATGGTTGGGAACGAGACAATGCTGAAGAACATTTAGATGTGGGTGATTTAATGGCTACCTATGAAGACTTCCTTGATGACAATTATGTGGCAATAGAAGGGAACGGAGGATATTTTCGTGGTGGGAGCCAATTCTTCAAAAGAGGAATCAACGGTATGATGGCAGAAATCAAAGATAATTTACTCAGTGCATATCCCGGCAAACGTGTCTCTATGATTTGGAATGAAATCTCCAAGCTTTCTGCCCGTACTGCAAAAGGTGGTGGTGCCGTAAATGCAGATGTGCACGAAATAGAGAAGAACTTTTTCCACGTGATTCCGGATGAAGTTGAAATTCTTAAACCGGATATATTGGTATTCTTTATTGGACCGGGAATGGAAAACAACAAATACTATAATTACATATTGGAGAACTTTAAGTTAAATGGGAAGCCAAATCCGTTACCCAATTTGCCTACGGGCGAGGATGTCATCAAACTTCCTATTGAGGGTGTAAAATTCGCATATAAAACTTATCATCCTGGATATGCACCCAAAGAAGCTAATACATTTCATTGGAAACTTTACGATGCCATTCTTAAGGATATCAAAGAAAATATCGACCAACTATTGGAGAAAGAATAACCTGTGAACCACTTTGGCATAACTTGACCTCATCTTTGCATTGAAACAGACGGAAAGATGAGGTTTTGTTTTTCCTATGTGTAATCTAAAACCGAAAGAATATGGAAAAGAAAAGCAAAGTGGTGAGCAAACGTTTGCGAAAGCAACTGGATGAGTTGGAGCGGGGCAAACGATATGATGAAGCTACCCAACTGTTGGAACCTATTGCCCGCCGAGGCAATGCTGATGCACAATACGAGATGGGAGAACTGCTTTACCATAAAATGGTACATGAAGCGGAAGCAGTAGTCAGAAATTACTCTAAGATTGAGAAAGTAATATTTTGGTTAGACTTGTCAAGGAAACCAGAATTATGTAAAGCTGATTTCTCTGATTTTAACAAAATGATTAATTGGTACGAGAAAGCTGCTAAGCAAAAACATATTAAGGCAATGGTAGAACTTGCCGAATGGTATACTCCAATACGTTGCGGTTCATCTGCTAAACATGTAATCAAGCAGTCACCGTTCTTTACCCTGAAATGCAATTTCAATCATGCATTGTCCTTATAATTGAACGAAGTAAGAATATGTTTCTACAAACAAAACTTCCATCCAAGAAACCTGAGGATGTAGAGAAAGCCGTGGTAAGACTTTTGCTCCCCTTCAAAAAACATGTGTATACTATCACAACAGATAATGGAATTGAATTTCGTAATCACAAGGCTATATGTAAAGCTCTGGATTGTACTGTGTATTTTGCAGATCCATATTGTTCGGGACAAAAAGGGGCAATTGAGAATATGAATAAAATACTTCGGGAATATTTCCCTAAAGGTACAGTTTTTAGACAGGTGTCTCAAGCGGAACTGAACAAAGTACAATATCAAATTAATGATAGACCGCGTAAAAAACTAGGGTTTTCAACCCCCAAAATCGAGTTTTATAAAAGTATTTGCTAATTTTGCACTTGCCACTTGACTCTACAATGCTAGAAATAGGTTAACTAAATATAGTATTTGATATATTTTCACTATATTTGTATCATATTAGCCTTTGTGAAATTTAAGGATGTAAGTGTCCGTTGATTTAATATATGAAGATAAATTTAAAATATATCTTATTAGTCATATCTTTTGTGTTGTCTATTTCTGCTTTATATGCCGAATCGTTTGACGGTATGTTTAGTGTTCGTCACATCGGGCGCACTGATGGATTGAGTAGCGAAAGAGTATTCTCGATAGTTGAGGATAATGACAATGTGATGTGGATTTCAACCAGAACTGGAGTGGACAGATATAATGGTCGTACAGTAAAGAATTATTCATTGTCTGCCAATTACTATTATGGTGATTTGGCAGGGAGAATAATCAGGCTTTATTTTGATAATAAACTGGGACTTTTGGCATACGATCATACCGGGAGGATATATAAATATCAACCGAATACGGACAGCTTTGAGTTGTATTTGTTTTTGGGCGAGTATATTGAGGGGGAAATTATTCTTAATAAAATATTTTCAGATGAAAATGGAACGCTTTGGTTTGGATTGAGTAGAGGATTATATTCAAAAAAGTCAGACGGTGCTTTATGTTGCGTTTTAGAAGACAATTATATAAATGATATAGCATGTTTGTGTGATTCTTTATTTGTTGGTACATCGAATGGAGTTTTTCGTTTATCATGTAGGGAAGATTCTGTTTCAAATCAACTTGTTGAAGATAAAAATGTACAAACTCTTTATTTCGATAAGTCTGAAAATAAGTTGTGGATTGGTACTTTCAACAGCGGATTGTGGACTCTGGATCTCGGAAATTATTCATTACATCGTATAAAAGGTCAACATCTGTCTTTTTTTAATCCTATTCGCGCCATTACTCCTTATGACAATAACAGAATACTTGTCGGAATAGACGGTGGTGGAGTATATTTTGTGGACAAACATACCTCAGAAACAAAGTTGTTTGTAAATACAGAGGATAGTGGGGAGTTCTTTTTACGTGGCAATGGAATCTATGCCGTAACCAAAGACTTTCAGGATAATATATGGATAGGCAGTTACACTGGTGGAGTGTCTGTGGCTATTTCTTTGAAGTATCCTATCAATATAATGACACATGAACGGGGAAATCCGCAGTCGTTGGTAAATAATAATGTGAATGATATAGAGGAGAATATAAATTATGATTTGTGGTTTGCCACGGATGATGGTATAAGTATTAGGAATAAGTCAGATCATCGTTGGAAACATATATTAAAATCTATTGTAATAGTAGATTTATGTAGTTCAGGCGATGGAAATATCTGGGCTGGAACTTATGGAGACGGTTTGTATCTGATAGATAAAGACGGGCGTGTGATAAGACATCTTACCCAGAAGCCGGAAGGACTTACTACAAATTATATTTTCTCGGTGAAGGAGGACAAGGACGGAGATCTTTGGATTGGGGGACTTGACGGAAATTTAATTATAGCCGACAAACAAGGAAAACGTAAAAATGAGTTTGATATAAACTGGGTTCATTCCATAGAAGAAGTTGATTCTTTGAGAATGGCCGTTGCTACAGTAAATGGTTTTTGTATTGTAGAAAAATATACATCTCAGTTCAGACGTTATGCCACAACCTCTGAGTTCAATGATAAGAATGTCAGTGCTTATATCATTTCAATGTTGTTTAATGGTGACGGTACTGTATGGCTTGGCACTGAAGGAGGTGGTCTGAATCTGTATGATATGAATTCAGGTGATGTAAAGATCATTACCACTAAAGAAGGCTTGCTGTCCGATGACATATATAGCTTGCAACGTGATAATAAAGGTCGTATTTGGGCAAGCACAGGTAAAGGTCTTGCCGTTGTAAATGGCCTGAAGGTTTCAAATCTGAATTATATTCATGATACAGATAAGACATATAATAAATCGGCATGTATCAAACTTTCTGATGGTAGGTTTGCTTATGGAAGTACTTATGGGGCTATTTTTATAACTCCTGGCGCGATGGCTGTTGAGGAATACGACGCGCCTGTTAGGATAACAGATTTAAAATTGGAGTATATCTCTCCTGAGAAGGAAATACAGATGCGTCCGTCCATTTATGCTATGCTCATGGATAAGAAAGTTGATCTTGATTACAGTTATAATTCATTTTCTGTTACTTTTGAGTCAATAAATTATCGTTTTCAGCATGATATAGCTTATCAGTATATTCTTGAAGGATATGAAAAATCATGGAGTGCGGTGTATTCGAATGGAACTGTCAGATATACTAATGTATCGCCGGGAATGTACACATTAAAAGTCAGAAGTTTGAGAAAAAGTAATGGAGAAATCATTTCAGAAGCTTCGCTTTCAATAAACATTGATCAGCCGTGGTGGAATTCATGGTATGCATGGATAATATATTTGTCATTAGTTTTCGGTATATTTTATTTCATACTTAGATATAAGAGTAATCAGCTTCAAAAAAGACATAATGAGGACAAAATAAAGTTCTTTGTAGAGACAGCACACGATATACGGACTCCTGTAACACTTATCATGGCTCCTTTGGAAGACCTTAGTAAGAAAAAAGACCTTTCGGATGATGTAAGTTACTTGTTGGAAACTGCGCGTAATAATACACGTAAACTACATGCGCTTGTAAGTCAATTGCTTGAGTTTGAGAAAATAGATACAAATAAGAAAAATGTAACTCTTAAACCTGTAAATATCAACGATTTGTTAGTGAAGGAATGTGTAAGCTTCCAGTCATATTGTGATAAGAAACAATTGCATATAAAGATATCTTTGCCTGAACATGATGTGTTTGCAATGGCAGATGAGCAGATGATGGAAATGTTGCTTGACAATCTTATTTCGAATGCTTGCAAATATACCTTGGCAAATGGGACAATCAGCCTGTCACTTTTATCTGATAAAAAGAATGTAGTTATAGAGGTTCAAGACACAGGTATTGGCATTCCGGCTGATGCCGGCAGACAGCTGTTCAAGAATGTTTATCGTGCTGTTAATGCAAGACAGACAAACGAACCCGGCACAGGATTCGGGCTGTTGCAGGTACAGCATTTGGTGAATATGATGCATGGCAAAATTTCATACAAATCTGAAGTAAACAAGGGCAGTACGTTCTATGTTACGTTACGCAATGCTGATATTGATTCTTCTTTTGATAATAATGTTATACATAAACAGATATTTCCGGTTATAGAAAATAGAACTGAGTATATTGGTGATGATTCTGAAAATATTAAAGAATCTTTGGATACATTGCTTATAGTCGAGGATAATGATGAACTACGCTGTTATTTAAAGAAGATTTTTGAACGTGATTATCGGGTTATAGATGTATCTAATGGAAGTAAGGCTTTGGAATGTTTGGCAGAAGAATATCCGGATCTTATTCTGTCGGATGTTATGATGCCTGGTATCCAGGGTGACGAGCTTTGTCGTATAGTAAAGGAAAATCCACAAACATCCGGCATACCGTTTATATTGCTTACTGCCAAGGTAACCCATGATGCCATGGTTACCGGTCTGAAAAGTGGAGCGGACGACTATATTCCTAAACCTTTCAGTGCAGAAATTTTAAGATTGAAGGTTCATAGTATTCTCGAAACCAGAAATCATCTTCGTGAATATGTTCTGAGAAATGTGGTGGCGCAAATAGAGAAAAATGAAACTGTTGGCACTGATACTTTGAACAATGATGATGAAATACGGCAAACAGACGAGGGCAATGTTCAGAATGATACAGTACCGGTATCAGAGGATGATTTGAATTTTATTAAGCATGCAACACAACTCGTCATGGATAATATGGATGATGAAGAATTTAATATTAACCAATTGTGCCAGGAAATGGCTATGAGCCGTACCTTGTTCTACAACCGTTTGAAATCACTTACAGGAAAGGCACCGCAGGACTTCATACGTCTGATTCGCCTTCAGAGGGCGGCAGAACTGTTGAAACAAGGAAAGCCTGTGGCAGATGTAGCCGCTGAAACCGGATTTGTGAATTCTAAATATTTCAGTATATTGTTCAAGAAACAATTTGGTATATCACCAAGCAAGTTTCTGGAGCAAAACTAATAGATAGTTCTATATTTATATTACGGGCTGACAAATCAATAATGTCTTATTTATGAACATTTATTGATTTGTCAGCCCGATTTTATATGTTTTCTTGGTTAAAAAGCAAAAATGATAGATTTCAACCCTTTTCTGTCAGCATTCAAACCCTGAAAAACAGGATTATACCCAATTTTGCCAACAGCTTGGAAGCTGAATGTAATCTTTAGTTAACAGTAAAAGAGAAAGTGAAAATACATAATGTTTAACCAAAAAACTATCGCTAATGAAAACAGTAATTTTATTTCTATTATTCTTTTTTGGAGTAAATCTGCAATCGTGTTCGACAAATAATGAACCGGTAAAGCCTGATAATCCGGAAGAGGAAATCAAAGATGATAATGAAGGACAGGAGGAGGAACCTGAGCTGCCTGATGAGCAACCAGGAGAAGAAGATGAACCCTCGAAACAGTGGAAACTTGTATTTACAGAAGATTTCAACACATTTGATAATTCTGTTTGGACAAAAGAGACTCATGAGCCTGGGTGGGTGAACAATGAACTTCAGGAATATATTGAAGAGTGTGTAAGTGTCGGGAAAGACGGTGACAAGACAGTGCTTGTTTTGACTGCCAAGAGAGAAGGAGATAAATTTTATTCTGGTCGTGTAAACAGCAAAGGCAAGAAAAGTTTTCAGTATGGGAAAGTGGAATCAAGTATAAAACTTCCCAAAACGGCTAATGGATTATGGCCGGCATTCTGGATGATGGGAGACAACGACAAGGAATGGCCTGCTTGTGGTGAAATCGATATTATGGAGATGGGAGAAAAAGCCGGTATAGCCAATAATACAACAGAAGCATACATAAATTCGGCAATTCATTATGGTCCTGATGTTGAAGGACATGAGCAGATTTTCCAGACTAAGACTATGGAAAAAAGTCTTCAGGATGGCAACTATCATGTATATTCTCTGGAGTGGAATGAAAATGAACTTATTGTAAAGGTTGATGATATACTGATCAAAACTTTTAATATCGGACCGGACAGTGGTCGTTTTGAATACTTTAACGATAAATTTTATTTCTTGTTCAATTTGGCTGTAGGTGGTGACTTTCCCGGTATAACAGATCCGGCACAAATTACAGCATTGAAAGATGGAGAAAAAGCCCAGATGTTCATCGATTGGGTGAAAATATATAATTAATCTTAATACTATTACTTATTAAAAACTTATGAGAAGATTAAACTACAAGTACACATTGTATTGCGGTACATTGTCTCTATCCCTTTTTGTAGGAATGCCGCAGTTGAATGCTGGGGTTACTGAAAATAATCTTTCAGTAATGCAACAAAGCCGACAAGTGTCAGGTAATGTCAAAGATGCTATGGGAGCTATAATCGGTGCTTCTATTGTTGAAAAAGGTACTACCAACGGAACCATTACCGATATGGATGGTAATTTTGTCTTGAATGTGCAACAGGGTGCTACACTGGTTATAAGTTTTGTAGGCTACAAAACAAAAGAAGTAAAAGTTGGTACTGCACCACTGGATATCACCCTAGAGGAAGACAGCAAGGTTTTGAGTGAGGTCGTTGTTACCGCATTGGGTATCAAACGTGAACGTAAGGCACTTGGTTATGGTGTTGATGAAGTTAAGGGAGAGGCTTTGACAAAAGCTAAGGAGACTAATGTGATTAACTCTATGGCTGGTCGTGTTCCAGGTCTGGTTGTCAGTCAGACTGCGGGTGGTCCTTCAGGCTCTACACGTGTGCTTTTGCGTGGTAATACAGAAATGACAGGAAACAACCAACCTCTGTATGTCATTGATGGAGTACCTTTGGATAATACAAACTATGGCAGTGCCGGTACGGAAGGAGGTTATGACTTGGGTGACGGTATTTCAAGCATTAACCCTGATGATATAGAGAATATGTCTGTTCTTAAAGGTCCTGCTGCTTCAGCGTTGTATGGGAGCCGTGCCAGTCACGGTGTAATTCTTATCACAACAAAGAAGGCTAGCGGTAAGGATGGTGAACGTATGAGTGTTGAGTATAATGGTACAATGACATTTGAAACTCAACTTGCTAAATGGAACGAAGTTCAGCAAATATATGGTATGGGTAGTGATGGCACTTACAGTATAAATGCTGTTGCAAACACAAATAAGAGTTGGGGACCAAAAGCCGACGGTTCAAATATGCTGGATTATTTTGATGGTGTTTCGCGTCCGTATTTGATAATACCTGATAATGTATCAGGTTTCTTCCGTACAGGTTTGACTGCAACAAATACATTGACTTTAAGCTCAAGTCATGGAAAGTCGGGAGTACGTTTCACTTACACCGATATGCGTAATAAAGATATAGTTCCTAATACCAATATGAGCCGTAACATATTCAATTTGCGTGCCAATACGAGTATGGGAAAAGTAGATCTGGATTTCAGTACAAACTATACACGCGAATCGGTAAAGAACCGTCCGGCTCTTGGCGACAGCAAAGGTAATGTCGGTAAAAACCTTATGACTCTTGCCACTACATACGATCAGGAATGGCTGAAAACATATCAGGATGCAAATGGTGAATACTCTAATTGGAATGGTTTGGATCCATATAATGTAAACCCTTACTGGGATGTTTACAAAAACTCGAACCAATCTGATAAAGACCAGTTCCGTTTCAATGGTAAGGCAATATGGAACGTTGCTGACCATTTTAAGCTTCAAGGTACTGTCGGAGCTGAATTCAACTGGTTTAAGTTTGAGGATTTCAAGGCTCCTACTACTCCTGGCTATGAAGCAGGCAGATTGCAGATAAGCAATTTCAGAAACCGTATGTACAACTTCGAAATGTTGGCTCTATATAACAACTCCTGGGGGGATTTCGATTTCAATGCGACATTGGGTGCCAACTTGTATAAAGTGAATAATGAGACTACAATCACTACAGCTCAGGATATGAAGATACGTGAAACTGTGGCGCTCATGAGCTTTAATGAAACAAGTGTGGAACAGAATTATTACAGAAAGCAGATAAATTCTATTTATGGTGCAGTAAATGTAGGATGGAGACACCTGATATATCTTGATGCTACATTGCGCGGAGACCGTTCTTCCACATTGCCTTTGAATAACAATACATATATCTATCCTTCATTCTCAGGTAGCTTTGTATTCTCTGAACTTATCAAGAATCACAATCTTCTGCCTTACGGTAAACTACGTGTTTCTTGGGCGCAGGTTGGTAGCGATACAGATCCTTATCAGTTGGGACTGGTATATACGAAATCTAAATTTACTTATCCAGGATATACTTTAGGTTCTATCAGTAACAGTACTATCCCTAATCGTGATTTAAAGCCTACAAGAACCAATTCATACGAAATGGGATTGGAATTGAAATTCCTGAATAACCGTATTGGTTTGGATTTTACTTATTATAATCAGACTAGTAAAAACCAGATTATGGCGATGGCGAGTTCATGGGCTTCCGGTTATACATATCGTATGATTAACGCTGGAGAAATCCAGAATAACGGTATTGAAATAGCTTTGAACACTCGTCCTATCCAGACAAAGGACTTTTCATGGGACTTGAACATCAACTTCTCTAAGAACAATAACAAGGTTAAGGAGTTGGTTGACGGTATTGATTTGTTCGAGCTGGAAAAGGCTACATGGCAGGATGTTCAGGTAGCAGCTGTAGTAGGAGAAAATTTTGGTTCTATCATTGGTCCTGATTTCAAACGCAATGAAAATGGTGATATCTTGATTGATCCAAGCACCGGTTTGCCACAATACGACAATAGCAATCATATTTTGGGTAACGCTTCATGGGATTGGACAGGTGGTGTAGTAACGAACTTCACATACAAGAATGTTTCTCTTGCTGCTGTATTCGATATTAAGGTTGGCGCCGATTTGTATTCAATGTCTGCCCGTGCCGCATACGAATCCGGTAAAGCATTGGAAACATTGGAAGGACGCGAAGAATGGTATAAATCAGAAGAACAGCGTAAGGCTCTTGGTATCAGCGAAGCAAACTGGACACCTACAGGCGGTTTCATTGCCCCAGGTGTAATAGACAATGGTGACGGAACATATCGTCCTAACGATATTTACGTAAATCCTGAGGATTATTGGATGAATATCAGCCGTTATGCACCGTCAATGTTCGTTTATGATAACTCGTATATCAAATGTCGTGAAATCACATTGAGCTATTCGTTACCAAAGACATGGTTGAAGAATAAGGTTCAAGGATTGACAGTGTCTTTCGTTGCACGTAATCCGTTTATCGTTTGGAAAAATATTCCTAATATCGATCCTGATTCGAACTATAACAATACTACAGGTATGGGTATGGAATATGGCTCATTGCCTTCACGTAAAAGCTATGGTTTCAATGTCAACGTTAAGTTCTAATTAATCCTAAATCATTTCAAAAAGAAATACACAATGAAACGTTACAAATCATATATAAAAACAGCAATGTGCATGGCATTAGCACTTGCTTTTACAGCTTGCAGTGATGAATACATGAATGACATGAATACAGACCCGTCGAAAGCTGAAAATATTGACCCAAATTCACAGTTGACTTTTGCCGAACTACAGACATACGGCGACCTTGGAATGATAGAAATATACCGAAGCTATATAGGTGCCTTTACGCAGCAGCTTATGGGATGTTGGAATACAACAAACTACGGAGGTCAGCACAAAATTGACAATAACGAAATGAATCGTTTTTGGACAAATCTTTATACTACAGGAATCAAGAATCTTGTAGATGTTGAGGTAAAGACAGAAGGTGACGAGAACAAAGTGAACATACATGCCGCTGCTGTGATTTACAAAGTATATCTTATGTCTATCATAACAGATACATACGGTGATGCTCCATACTCAGAGGCAGCCAGAGGTTTTATCAGTGGTATAACAAGTCCACGTTATGATACACAAGAGGAAATCTACAACAGTTTCTTTACAGAACTGACTGAAGCCGCTGCCGCTTTAGACGATAAGAAAGATGAAATCACAGGTGATGTGATATTTAATGGAGATATAAGAAAATGGAAAAAGCTAGCAAATTCTCTTCGTATGCGTTATGCTATGCGTATATCTGATGTTTCTCCACAGAAGGCGCAGGAAGAGTTTGAAAAGGCATTTACAGATCCTGCCGGCTATATGACAAGTGCTGATGATGACGCATTGATTGAATATATGGAGCTTACATTCAATTTTGGTCAGGAAGCATATACAGATTACAGACGTAACGCTTTGTCACAGTTGTATTTTGGTAATGACCCTGCAAATAATCAGACTTATATCTGTTCTACTTTCTTCAATACTTTGAAGGACAATGACGACCCTCGTACTTTTGCACTTACCCGTTGTTATTTCGACAAGGGTCTGACTCAGTCAAATCCTAATAACCGTATTGATCTGACAGACGAAATGCTGGAACTGGGTGCACAGTTCAACCCTTCTAAGCCAGGTGAATTCTGGTATGAACCATGGCCGGATAATGGATATTGGAGTGAAATTATAGCGGACCTTAAAGAAAGGTATCCTGGCAATACGAATTACTCAAATCCATGGTTACAGGATGCTACCCGTCCTAAATTGGCCCAGAATTTCCTTAAATCTGACAACCCAGGTGTTGTGATGACATACGCTGAGGTTGAGTTCCTATTGGCCGAGGCTAAGCTTAAAGGATGGAACGTAGGTGCTACATCTGTTGAGCAGCATTACGAAAATGGAGTTAAGGCTTCGATGGCTTTTCTAGTTGATAACTATGATTGCGAAATTGACGATCAGGATATAAACGATTATATAGCAAATCACCCTATTTCTGCTCTTAGTGACGAAGGCAAGAAAGAAGCAATAAATACTCAGGCTTGGATTCTTCACTTCCATAATCTGTCAGAATGTTGGGCTAACATACGTCGTTCAGGATATCCAAAGCTGAAATCTCCTGCAGAATATGGTTATGCGGCAGACAAGCTTACTGGTGGATACGACATTCCTGTACGTTTGTGCTATCCTATACTTGAGTCTTCTTACAACAAGGAAGGTTATCAGGAAGCTTTGGACCGTATGGGTGGAACTAACAGTTGGAATATTCCTGTATGGTGGGATAAAGAATAAAAATCTAGTACACTAAACAATTTAAATTTCGTATTAAAATGAAAAATATATATTGGATATTATTTATATTGCTCGGTGCAGGTTTCTCTTTTACATCTTGTAGTGAAGAAGAGCCATTTTCTACTGCAACAGCAGATGACGAGCCTCGTATCATAGCTCCTACGTTTCCGGAGCGTGACGCTAATGGTGGACTGGGAACTATTTCTGAAATAGACAGGGATGTATTGTTTTCAATAACAGTAACAACTACGCCTGCTGATTTCACTTCTGTGGTTTGGACTCTTGACGGTGAAGAAGTCGGAACAGAAAAGACGCTCGAGATGAATCTTAATGCTGGTGTTTATCATCTTAGGGTTGATGTCTCAACTCCTGTAGGAAAGACAACTTTCCGTGAAGGACTTGTAAAAATAAAAGCTTTGGCTGAAGATCCTCAGAGTGAAGAAGTAATATCAGAACGTATTGTCGCAACTGGAGGATGGGCACGTCTTAGTGGAACAAATCTTGAAAAGGTTGCAAAAGTAGCATTAAAGCAGATAAACATTGCCGAGTCTAAAACTAATCAGGAAGTGGAAATCTCTGATATAACATACGTGGAATCAGATGGTTATATTGAATTTAAAATTCCTTCAGAATTGTCTGACGGTGAGTATCGTGTGGAATTTATAGATGTGGAAGGCAGTAGATACGGTGCTAATACAATGGATGTTACTTCCAAGCCGTTGATTACTGCAGGACCTGAAAACAAGCGTCCTGATGCTGAGTGGACTATTACCGGTTTGAATCTTGACAAGGTCGTTTCGTTGTCATTGGGTGGAAATACAATCACTACATTCGTTGAACAGTATTCAACTCGTCTTACATTCATTTCACCTGCAATTGCAGACGGAGATTATGTATTGACAGGTATATCCAAATCCGGAGAAAATGTTAGTTTCTTTATTGATGGTGAGATAAAGACAGAACTTGCAGTTACGGTAAAAGACTCTCCATTGGAAGTTGAATTATGGAATGGACATCATTATGTATCATGGGATTTACCTGAAGGTGATCCAAACAGGTTGTTTGATGCGGTGCAGAATGATGTGAAGAATTTGCCTGTAGGAACAAAATTAAAGGTATATTACTCAATTAAATCTGATGATAGCTATCATAAAATCAGATTCTCTTCCGGATGGTGGACAGAACTTCCCGGGTACCCTGAGTTTGATGTTTATGCGGACGGTGTTAGTGACATAATTATGTCACATGAGATACTTGACTTGTTGAATTCGCAAGATGGATTCCTTTGTGTAGGTTTCGGATATTACGTTGATAGAATTACTTACGAAGAATAATTTATTAACCAAGAAAAAAATTGATAAATATGAATTTAAGAAAAGTATTATTGGTATCGTCAATAATAGGAAATGCTGCCTGCTTCGTACAGGCGGCAACTCCTGTCAGTTTGACGAAAGATACAGAAATAGAGAAGAAGGTTGAAGCTACATTAGCGAGAATGACCTTGGAAGAAAAGGTCGGACAGATGACAGAACTGTCAATAGATGTTCTTGGCAATGTGGTGGGCGGAGAGTTCAAACTGGATAAGGAAAAAGTAAAAAATGCAATTGGAAAGTACAAGGTCGGATCTGTACTGAATGCTCCCGGACCGGTTGCTCAAAGCCGTGAGAAATGGAAAGAAATCATCGGTTATATTCAGGAAGTATCTATGAAGGAAATAGGTATTCCTTGTATTTACGGCTTGGATCAGACTCATGGTACTACTTATACCCTTGGTGGAACGCTTTTCCCGCAGAATATCAATCTTGGTGCATCCTTTAATCCTGAACTGACATACGAGTCGGCCGTTATAACTGCATACGAGACACGAGCAAGCAACTGTCCTTGGACTTATTCACCAACGGTGGATATGGCAAGAGATCCTCGCTGGTCGCGTGTTTGGGAAAATTATGGGGAGGACTGTCTGGTTAATGCCATAATGGGCAGTGAGGCTGTTCGTGGTTTTCAGGGAGATGACCCTAATCATGTTTCAGAAGACCGTGTAGCTGCTTCTGTCAAGCATTACCTTGGTTACAGCATGTCCCGTACTGGTAAAGACCGTACTCCTGCATATATATCAGAATCTGATTTGAGAGAGAAGTGTTTTGCTCCGTTTAAGGCTTGCGTAGAAACTGGTGCGCTGACAATAATGGTAAACAGTGCTTCCATTAATGGTGTGCCTGTGCATGCCAACAGGCAGTTACTCACAGAATGGCTTAAAGAAGATCTGGAATGGGACGGAATGTTGATTACCGACTGGGCGGATATTAATAACCTATATACTCGTGAAAGAATAGCAGCCAACAAAAAGGAAGCTATTGAAATTGCCATCAATGCGGGTATCGATATGGCTATGGAACCTTACAATCTTGATTTCTGTACACTGTTGAAGGAATTGGTAGAAGAGGGAAGAGTGCCGATGAGTCGTATTGATGATGCCGTACGTCGTATTCTCCGTCTGAAATACCGTTTGGGACTTTTTGAAAAACCTAATACTGACTATAAGGATTATCCTAAATTCGGCAGTAAGGAACATGCCGCAATCGCACTTAGAGCAGCCGAAGAATCGGAAGTATTGCTGAAAAACAATAATAACATATTACCATTGGCAAAAGGTAAGAAAATCCTCGTGACAGGTCCTAATGCAAATTCAATGAGATGCCTTAACGGCGGATGGAGTTATACATGGCAAGGACATCTTGCCGACCGTTTTGCAGGTGAGTATAATACCATCTACGAAGCTGTAAGCAACAAGTTTGGCGCTGATTTGGTAACCCTAGAACAAGGAGTTACATACGTTGCCGAAGGAGCGTATTACGAAGAAAGCACTCCTGAAATAGAAAAAGCTGTGGCTGCAGCAAAGAATGTAGATGTAATCATCGCATGTATAGGCGAAAATTCATATTGCGAGACTCCTGGAAATCTGGCAGACCTTGCAATCTCTGAAAACCAGCGTAACCTTGTTAAAGCTCTTGCTACGACAGGCAAGCCTATTGTTCTTGTAATAAATGGCGGTCGCCCACGTATTATAAGTGACATTGAACCTTTGGCAGACGGTGTAATCAATATCTTGTTGCCTGGTAATTATGGTGGAGATGCATTGGCAAATATCCTTGCCGGTGATGCAAATCCAAGTGCTAAGATGCCATATACATATCCAAGAAACCAAGCTGAACTTACTACATACGATTATCGTGTAAGCGAGGAAATGGATAAGATGGAAGGTGCATACGATTATGATGCTGTAATTTCTGTTCAATGGCCTTTCGGTTACGGTTTGAGTTATACTACTTTTGATTACAGGAATCTGCGTGTGAACAAAGATACTTTTACTGAAAACGAAAAACTGGAATTTACAATAGACGTTACAAATACTGGAAAGATTGCAGGTAAAGAAGTTGTAATGTTGTTCAGCAGCGATTTGGTAGCATCGCTCACACCAGAGAATCGCAGGCTGCGCGCATTCAAGAAAGTGGAATTACAGCCAGGTGAGACCAAAACTGTAACATTGACTATCAAAGGAAGTGATCTTGCTTTTGTAGGTGCTGACGGAAAATGGATACTTGAGAAAGGTGATTTCCGTATGCAGGTAGGAAATCAAGTCTTGAATATTAAATGTTCTGATACACATAAATGGGAAACTGCTAATATCTGTGTTAATAAATAGCATTGTCTGATTGCTTTTAACGAGCCTGGTCATTTTGAAATTGTAGATTCCAAAACGAAGTGCAACGTTTTGGTCTTTAAAAGTAGTAGATTCAAGGAGGAAAGTGTTAACTTTGCCTCGTGAATCAAAGAGGAGGCGAGCTCTGCTGAGGAGCAACTCAACCAAGCAATAGATTCATGTACCACACTGAAATAGTGTAAAGGAGCGAGGCTGTCTGATTTCAGCCCCGCTTTCATTATTTTAGGAGGTACGTATGGCTAAGAAAACCTTTCCCTGTGGCAATGCAAAAAAACAAAAAGGGAGACCGAAGTCTCCCCAAGATTAATTAACTTTGTATTGCTTATGTACAATCAATTAACCCTTGCGCAAAGGTACACAATTTCTACCATGCGCCAAAATGGTTTTTCATTAAAAGCCATAGCAGACGAATTAAACCGTATTGAAGAGGAAGCAGCCATATCCTCCGGTAATCCTCTTCCCGAAAAGAAACGTTCAGCATCCACCATTTCACGTGAGTTGAAGCGTAGTAGGACAAAGACCGCTAGATATAATCCCAAACAGGCTGATGAAATGGCCCGTGAAAAGAGGGAGCGAATAGTACGCAACACAGCAATAAAACCTGGGGTGCTGGAGCTTGCCATAAAGTTACTCAAAGGGAAAGGATGGTCTCCGGAACAAATTTCAGGACATCTGAAAAAAGAGGGGAAACGCATATCTAAGGAACGTATCTATCAGGAAATCAGAAGAAAGCCTGAGCTTTCAAAATATTGTCATCACTATATGAAA